>NZ_JBEZGN010000009.1:0-248757 GCF_040650055.1 Spirillospora sp. NPDC048819
CGACGAAGAAACCACCGACCCGATCAGCTCTGACCAGGAGAAACAAGCCGCCTAACGATCACTGGCCCCTGTCCCATTTGACTTGACACCTACCGTGGGGGCGCAGTCGAAGTCGATGACGGCGACGGATCCGCGGCTGGTCTCGTAGGCGTGCCATGCGCGGATAGCGGCTTCGATTTCGTCACGCAGGTTCACGGATCACTTCCCAGCGCAGCGTCACGGCCTGGTTGGGGCGTAGGTGGTCACGGGTCAACGCCATGACGGCGTCCCGGCCGTCGATGTCCCAAACGAGGCTATCCGTGGCGGAGTTCTCCGAACCGTCCGGGTGTTCCTCGGTGGCGGTGCATCCGCCGAGGTCGATGTGGCGTTGCCGGACGCTGATCTCGTAGTGGCGGCAGTAGCGGTGCATCGATTCGCGCCAGTAGTGGTTGAGGTCGAATTTCCCGCCCGCGCAGACGTATCCGACGCGTGCCCACTCCCCCGGCCGCAGCGGCGGCGAGATCTGAAACGCGAACTTGGCGAGGTTGGTCGTGTCGTGGATGCGCTGGATGGCGGGACGCCGGTCAGTGTCGGGGACGGGCTTGATAACCAGTGGGCCGGTGGTGTGCTCGTACCACACTTCGCGGGATACGCGGGCTAATGGCTTGTCACCGAGGTTGAGCAGGTCGAAGCGGTATTCGAGCAGTGCGGCGCCGTCTTCGGCGATCTCAAGGTTGATCGACTTGCCCAGTTCGACGACGTGACCGGAGAGGCCGGCTAGCTCCACGGATTTCCTGCCGCTGCCGTCCCTCTGCTCTGCCGCGTTGCGCCTCCGGGAGACGCAGCAGCAGGCCGAGCGGGACGGTTGCGAGGAGTGGCACGGTAGCGATCTCGTCTTCACGACCAGGTGGGGCCGCCCGATCGAGCCGCGTAACGTCAACCGGGCCTTTGAGTCGCGGTGTGCCGCTGCCGGGGTCAAGGTCATCCGGGTTCACGACACGCGGCACACGTGCGGGAAGCTCCTGGCCGCGCTGGACGTCCATCCGCGCGTGGCGATGCAGATTCTCCGGCATAGCAAGATCAGCCTGACCATGGAGATCTACACCGAGGTTCCCACCGAGCAGACCAGAGCGGCGCTCAAGCGGCTCGGGGATCATCTGCGGCAGGCTGGCGACGACAGCGGCGAGACGTCTGCGTAGCTGTACTTCGCTGCTGTACCCGTTAGCAAAAAGGCCCTCTCCGAAGCTGGAGGGGGCCTTTGACGTGGGAGCCGGCGAGGGGACTTGAACCCCTAACCTTCTGTTTACAAGACAGATGCTCTGCCAATTGAGCTACGCCGGCGCGGGCTCGTCCCGCATGGTAGTCGACTTGGTGGGGGGCTCGCGCGGGGGTGTGGGGCTTGGCGGGGGTTTTTCGGGTGCGGGTGTCGATGTGGGGGGTGGGCGTTCGTGTAGTGGGTGAGAGGCCGGCGGTGGGTCGGCTGTGGTGGAGGGGAAGCTCATGGGGAAGCTCGTTCTTGTCGATCATCTGACGCTTGACGGTGTGATGCAGGCGCCCGGGCGGGCCGATGAGGATGTGCGGGACGGGTTCGCGCGCGGTGGGTGGGCCGTTCCGGGGAACGACGAGGTCATGGGGTCCGTGTTGGGGAAGGGCATGGGGCGGGGCGGGGCGCTGCTGTTCGGGCGGCGGACGTACGAGGACTTCTACGGGTTCTGGCCCCATCAGGCCGGCAGTCCGTTCACGGACGTGTTGAACCGGGCGCGGAAGTACGTGGTGTCGAGGACGTTGCCGGAGCCGTTGCCGTGGGAGAACTCGGTTCTGGTGAGGGACGTGGGGGACGTCGAGGGGATCAAGGACGAGGGGCTCATGGTGTTCGGGAGCGGGGTGCTCGCGCGGGAGCTGATGCGGCGGGGGCTCGTCGACGAGTGGCTGCTGATGATCCATCCGCTGGTGCTGGGGGCGGGGCGGCGGCTGTTCGACGGGGTCGAGGTGGGGCTGCGGCTCGTGGACTCGGTGACCACGACGACGGGGGTCGTGATCGCGACGTATCGGGGCAGGGAGGAAGCATGAGGCTGTACGCGCTGAACATGATCCAGCCGGTGGGCGAGAAGCCGCCGCCGGAGGTGCTGGAGAAGGTGATGGCGGAGCTCGGGGAGATCCGGCGTGACCTGGAGTCGCAGGAGGCGTGGGTGTTCGGGAAGGGGCTGCACGGGCCCGAGGCGAGCACGGTGGTGCGGTTGAGGGGCGACGAGGTCGTCGCGACGGACGGGCCGTGGACGGAGGGCAAGGAGTTCATCGGCGGGCTCATGATCATCGAGGTGGAGGATCTGGACGCGGCGCTGGAGGTGGCGGCCAGGTATGCGCGGGTGACGGGGCTGCCGATGGAGGTGCGGCCGTTCCAGAGCTGATCGAGAGCGTTTTCCGCGAGGAGCATGGGCGGGCCGTGGCCGTCCTGGTCCGGGTGTTCGGTGATGTCGATGTCGCCGAGGAGGCCGTTCAGGACGCGTTCGCGGAGGCGGTGCGGAGGTGGCCGGTGGACGGGCCGCCGCCCAGTCCGCCGGGGTGGATCATCACGACGGCGCGGAACAAGGCGATCGACCGGCTGCGCCGGGAGGCGGCGCGGGCGGGCAAGCAGGCGCAGGCGGTGCTGGTCGGCGAGGTCGAGCCGGTTGAGGAGGGGGCCGTGCCGGACGAACGGCTCCGGCTCATTTTCACGTGCTGCCATCCGGCGCTGGCGTTGCAGGCGCGGGTGGCGTTGACGTTGCGGCTGCTGGGCGGGCTGACGACGGCGGAGATCGCGCGGGCCTTCCTGGTGCCGGAGAAGACGATGGCGCAGCGGCTGGTGCGGGCGAAGGGGAAGATCCGGGACGCGGGGATTCCGTACCGGGTGCCGGAGGAGGCGGATCTTCCGGGGCGCCTCTCCGGGGTGCTCGCGGTCATCTACCTGGTGTTCAACCAGGGGTACGGCGGCCGGGACGATCTGGCGGCGGAGGCGGTGAGGCTCGGGCGGGTTCTGGCGGAGTTGATGCCGGACGAGCCCGAGGTTCAGGGGCTGCTCGCCTTGATGCTGCTGATCGAGTCGCGTAAGCCCGCGCGGATGGTCGACGGGGAACTGGTGCTTCTCGCCGATCAGGATCGCGGGTTGTGGGACCGCGCGCTTGTGGACGAGGGGCTGGCGCTCGTCCGGGGTTGTCTGCGGAGGAACCGGCCGGGGCCGTACCAGATTCAGGCGGCGATCAATGCGGTGCACGGTGACGCGGCACGGGTCGAGGACACGCGGTGGGACGAGATCCTGCAGTTGTACGACCAGTTGATGGCGGTGGCGCCGAGCCCGGTGGTGGCCCTCAACCGGGCTGTGGCGGTCGCCGAGGTCGAGGGCGTCGAGGCGGCTTTGGCGATCGTGGACGGGCTCGACCTCGGCCGGTACTACCTGTTCCATGCGATCCGCGCGGATCTGCTGCGGAGGCTCGGCAGGCGGCGTGAGGCCGCGGCGGCCTATGACATGGCCATTGAGCGGACGGAGAACGAGGCCGAGCTTGCCTTTCTCAAGGGGCGAAGGGTCAGGAGCGGAGGCGGCTGACCTCGTAGAGGGCGATTCCGGCGGCGACCCCAGCGTTGAGAGACTCGGCCTTCCCCGGCATCGGGATCGTGACGAGCATGTCGCACGTGTCGGCGACCAGGCGTCCGAGGCCCTTGCCTTCCGAGCCCACGACCAGGACGAACGGACCGGACGCTAGCTCCAGGTCGGCGACGGCGACGCCGCCGGCGGCGTCCAGGCCGGCGACGAAGCAGCCCGCCTTCTGGTACGCCTTGAGCTGCCGGGTGAGGTTCGTGGCCTGCGCGACGGGGACGGTGGCGAGGGTGCCGGCGGACGTCTTCCAGGCGCCCGCGTTGACCCCGGCGGCGCGGCGCTCCGGCACGACGACGCCGGCGGCGCCGAACGCGGCGGCGGACCGGACGATCGCGCCGAGGTTGCGCGGGTCGGTGATCCCGTCCACCGCGACGATCAGCGGCGCGGTCCCGACGAGCAGGTCATCGGGGTGCGCGTACCGGTACGGCTTGACCTGGAGCGCGATGCCCTGGTGGACGGCGCCGTCCGTGAGCCGGTCGAGTTCGTTCTTGCCGGTCTCCAGGAGGGGGACGCGCCGGTCGGCGGCGAGCTGGATCGACTCGCGGACGCGTTCGTCGGTGCTGGACATCACGTAGAGCGCGGTGCCGGGGACCCCCGCCCGCAGCGCCTCCACGACCGGGTTGCGGCCGGTGACGAGCTCGGGGACTTCGCCGTTCGCGCGCCGCGCACCCGCGGGGCGTCCCGCGGCACGGTCCTTGGAGTCGCCGGCCTTCGGGCGCCCGCCCGGCCCCAGCGTCTGGGTGCCGGTGCGCCTGGCGCTCTTGACGGCGCGCGCCTTCTGGCGTTTGCCGTGCCAGTGCCGGTCTTCGGCCTTGGGAGTGGGTCCCTTGCCCTTGCGCTTGGCCATTTTCTCGGTACGCCCCTCGCGACGGTTGCGGTTCGCCCTCGTCGGGCGGGTCAGGTCTCTGCGCGACGGCAGCGAACCCCCGCGAACATCCGATTTTATCCGCCGCGCACGGTGCGCAATGCAATCCGCGCGTGCCGCGGCCCTGTCAGTCGTGCTTGAGTTCCCAGCGGGGGCCCTGCGGGGTGTCCTCGACGAGGATGCCCGCGTCGGACAGGCCGTCGCGGATGGCGTCGGCGGCGGCGTAGTCCTTGCGGGCGCGGGCCGCCTGCCGCTGCTCCAGCGCGACGGCGACGAGGGCGTCCACGACGGGACGCAGGTCCTCCTCACCGGCCTGGCGCCATTCGGGGGACAGCGGGTCGATGCCGAGCACGTCCGCCATCGCCCGGACGTCCGCCAGGTGGCCGCGAACCGTGTCATGGTCGCCGGACGCGAGGGCGCTGTTCCCCTCCCGGACGGTCTCGTGCAGCACGGCCAGGGCCTGCGGGACGCCCAGGTCGTCGTCCATCGCGGCCGCGAATTCGGCGGGGACGGCGGCGGAGGGCCCGGCGGCGCCCACGACTTCCGACGCCCGCGTGACGAAGCCTTCGATGCGCTGGTAGGCGGAGACGGCCTCGGCCAGGGAGGCGTCGGTGTAGTCCATCAGCGACCGGTACTGCGCCGAGAGCAGGTAGTACCGCACCTCGACGGGACGGGCCGCGCCGAGCAGATCGGGCAGCAGCACGACGTTGCCGACGGACTTGCTCATCTTCTCGCCGTCCACGGTGAGCAGCCCGTTGTGCAGCCAGTAGCGGGCGAAGCCGTCGCCGGCGGCGCGGGACTGGGCGATCTCGTTCTCGTGGTGCGGGAAGATCAGGTCGACGCCGCCGCCGTGGATGTCGAACGTGGCGCCGAGGTACTTGGTCGCCATGGCGGAGCATTCCAGGTGCCAGCCGGGCCGTCCGGGGCCCCACGGCGTCTCCCATGTCGGCTCGCCCGGCTTGGCGCCCTTCCAGAGCGCGAAGTCGCGCGGGTCGCGCTTGACGTCCTCGTTGGGGGTGTCGCCGGCGGAGCGCATGTTCTCCAGCCGCTGGTTCGACAGCGCGCCGTACTCGTCGGCCCACGACTTGACGTCGAAGTACACGTCGCCGCCCGCCGCGTACGCGTGCCCCTTCTCGATCAGCCGGCGCATCAGCACGATCATCTCCGGGACGTGCCCGGTCGCGCGCGGCTCGACCGTCGGGGGCAGGCAGCCGAGCAGGTCGTAGCCCTGCGTGAAGACCCGCTGGTTGCCCTCGGCGACCGCGAACCACGGCACGCCCCGCTCCGCCGACACCGCGATGATCTTGTCGTCGATGTCGGTGACGTTGCGCGCGAACGTCACCTCGTAGCCGGACGCGCGAAGCCAGCGCATCAGCACGTCGTAGATGACGCCGGAGCGCAGGTGGCCGATGTGGGGTGAGGCCTGCGGCGTCGCACCGCACACGTACATCCCCACGCGGCCCTCTTCCAAGGGCTCGAACGTGCGGACGCTACGGGTACCGGTGTCGTAAAGGCGCAGACTCACAGGGCCAGGTTATTGGATCGGCGCACGACCGCGTGTGCTCTCGGCGGGGAGGGCCGCGTGTCCGGTCAGGACGCCGTGAACGTCCCGTCGAGTCTGGCCGCGAACGCCTCCGCCTCCGCCCCGAAGCCGCCGTGGTCGCCGGGGTAGGTCTCGGCCTTGATCCCGAGGCGCCCGGCCAGGATATGGGTGGCCTCGTACGGCGGCTCACCTGCGGACTCCCGCCCCGCGGCCAGGACGATCCGGGTGGACGACGCACGCAGGGCGTCGAGGTCGGGCAGCGAGCGTCCGAACGTCGGAACCTCGTATCCCACAAAGAAGTCGGTGTTCTTCTCGAAACGCGCGAACATCTCCAGCATCTCGGGATCGGGTGCGCCCGCGGCGCCGTGCCCGTCGCCTTCGCCGTCTTCGCCGCCGTCCCCGCCGCCGTCCATGCCCAGCGCCGCCCCGAACGCGGCCATCGCCGGGCCGACGCCGCCGTCCCGGTAGGCCCGTTCGACGTCCGAGAAGACGGACTCCCAGTGCGCGGTGTCCGGCAGCAGCCCGAGCAGCGACGGCTCGTGGGCGACCAGCGCCCGCACCTGCCCGGGATGACGCGCCACCAGCTCCAGCGCGATCTGCCCCCCGGAGCTGTTGCCGAACACGAACGCCGGCCCGTCCGCCACCTCGGCCAGCAGGCGGGACGCGTCGTCGGCGTGGACGTCGACGCGCTGCGGCTCCGGCGGCCCGTCGAGGGGGCTGCGCGAATTGCCGCGCCGGTCGTACGTCACGACGGTGTACCGGTCGGCGAGCAGGCCGGCGAGCCCGGCATAGCCGGCCGCGTCGTAGATCCCGCCGCAGATCAGCAGCAGGACGGGCCCGGAGCCGCGCACCTCGTAGTGCAGTGTCGCGCCGGGGACGTCAAGTGTTCGCACGGTCGTTTCCATCGTGGCTTCCTCCGTCGTCAGGTCGTGTGTCGTTGAGTCGCGCGGCGCGTGATTCGAGGTAGCGCCGCTCAGGAATGCTGGTCGTGCTGCGGGCGGCCTGCCGGTACATCTCCCGCGCGGCGCCCGCCTCGCCCGCCATTTCCAGAAGGTGGGCCCGGACGGCGGCGAGCCGGTGATGCCCGGACATGCGGTCGTCGCCGTCCAGGGACCGCAGGAGGTCGAGGCCCGCCGACGGGCCGTCCACCATCGCCAGGGCGACGGCCTCGTTCAGCGTGACCATCGGGTTCGGGGACACGTGCGCCAGCAGCCGGTAGAGCGCGAGGACCTGCGGCCAGTCGGTGTCCTCCGGCCGCGGCGCCTCCGCGTGGACGGCGGCGATCGCGGCCTGGAGCTGGTACGGGCCGGGAGGCGACCAGGTGAGGGCCTCGGTGACCAGCCCCGTCCCCTCCCGGATCGCGTCCCGGTTCCACAGCGCCCTGTCCTGCTCGGTGAGCGGGATCAGCAGGCCGTCCGGACCGCTCCGGGCCGGACGGCGGGCATCGGTGAGCAGCATCAGCGCGAGCAGCCCGGTGACCTCGCCGTCGTCCGGCAGCAGCCGGTGCAGCGCCCGGGTGAGCCTGATCGCCTCGGCGGTGAGGTCGGCGCGCTGCAGGTCAGGGCCGCTGGACGCGGTGTACCCCTCGTTGAAGATCAGGTACAGGACGTGCAGGACAGCCCGCAGCCGCTCCTCCCGCTCGTCCGGCGGCGGCATGCCGAACCGCGCCCCCGCCGCCTTGATCCGCTGTTTGGCGCGGCTGACCCGCTGCGCCATCGTCGCCTCCGGGACGAGGAACGCGCGGGCGATCTGCGCCGTGGTGAGCCCGCCGACCGCGCGCAGCGTCAGCGCGACCTGGGAGGGCGCCGACAGCGCCGGATGGCAGCACAGGAACAGCAGCGTCAGCGTGTCGTCGTGGTCACCCGGCCGGTCGTCGGCCGGACCGGGCGCCTCCCGTCCGGACGGCTCCCGGGCGAACACGGCGGCCTCCCGGTCGCGGCGGGCCCGCTCGCTGCGCCACTGGTCGGTGAGCCGCCGCGTCGCGACCGTCAGCAGCCACCCGCGCGGATTCTCCGGAACGCCGCCCCCGGCCGCGTCGTCCTGCCCCGCCTCCGTCCGCTCGGTCTCCGTCCATTGGACGGCGGCGGCGAGCAGGGCCTCCTGGACGGCGTCCTCGCAGGCGTCGAACGCCCCGTGCCCATGCCGCCGGACGAGCGTGCCGAGCACCTGCGGCGCGAGAGTGCGCAGCAGGTCCTCGATCTCCGGGGGCACGGGCACGGCCGCCGTCACATCTCCGTCCCGGACTCGTTCATGATCGCCCTGACCTCCATGTACCCGCCGAACCGCACGTCCGGCCAGCGCGCCGCGATCTCCACGGCCCGCTCGACCGACTCGCAGTCGACGGTGATGTGCCCGGCGAAGTGCTCCTTGGCCTCCAGGAACGGCCCGTCGGTCACGGCCGGCTGCCCGTCCTTCCGCCGGACGGTCTTGGTCTTGGACGGATCGGCCAGCGCGTCCCCGCCGACCAGCTCGCCCGACTCGGTCAGCTCCTTCATGATCGCGCCGACCTCGCCGAACAGCTCGTCGCGCTCCTGCTCGGTCAGCTCCTCCACGAAGCCGGGGCGGTTGTAGATCAGCAGCATGTACTTCACGTGGTCACTTCCCTCGGACTCGGGCGGCGGCCCGGACGGACCGCTCGTCACAGCAGGATCGGAGCGGCGGACGCGTTCTCGACATCCTCCGCGAAGAAATCTTCAGGAAAGTTCTGTCAGGTCCATGACCCGATGGCACAGCACGGTGAACGCCAGTGCGTCCGGCGTCTGCGCGACGACGGTCACCAGGTCCGCCCGTCCGGCGGCCGCGTGCACGGTCACCAGGCCGTTGTCGATCGTGACGTCGTCGACGGCCTGCCAGGGGAGCCGCTCACCGTCCTTCTCGACGCCGTACAGATTTACGGTGAAAGGCCCGATCCGGACGGTCTCACCCGCCTTCACCGCGGCCAGGTGCCGCGGGACGGCCCGGGCGGTCACCTCCTCGGCGACGGCCACCCCGAGCGTCCGCACGTCCGGGAGGTCATCGCCGAGCCGGAGCACGCCGCCGTCGGCCCCGACGATCGTGAAACGCCAGCGGGTGCGTCCGCCCGGACCGGTCCGCACGGCGGACACGGTGACGGAGACCAGCTCGTCCCACGTGTAGCCGGCGTCGCCGCCGGCCCCGGTGACCGAGACGCCGCCCGTGTGGAGGCGCGCGACCCGGTCGCGGAGGCGCGGAGGCTCACGCCCCACGATCCAGCCGGCGGCACCCGCGTACCCCATGGAGAGCAGCAGCGCCGGGACGCCCGCCCACCACACGCGTTCGTACAGGTAGACGATGGCCACCGGGATGAGCGCCAGCGACGCCAGGCCGAGCAGCGACAGCCAGAGCCACGTGCGGCGGTTGCCGGTCCGGCCGTCGAACGTCCGGACCGGTTCGCCGAGCCGATCCCGGGAAGCCGCCACCGTCGTGCTATCCGGCCGCGGGGGACCGCATCTCGCCTCCGGCCCTGCCGTCCGGCATCATCGCCTCCCCCGGGCACTCGACGTCCGGCGCGCGTCGCCCAAACCCGCGCTGCCCATACCGTACGTCTCCTCCCATAGCACGCGCAGCGAGAAGTGATCATTGGGAAGTGGGGAGCCACCGCCGTCCCGGGCTGGTTAATCTCGCCTGAGGACCCTCAGGCGCCCTCCCCCGGAACGAGAGACATGCCATCTGATCCCACGCGGCCCGGCGGCCTCCGGTACACCCCCGTCCAGCGGCGGCTGCTCACCGCCCTCGCCGGCCTCATCGTCGCCGCGCTGGCGGGCGGCGCCTACGCGCTGACCTACGACGTGCTCCGCGAGATGGCCCTCGCCGGCGGCGCCGGCCGCCGCTGGGCGCCGCTGTACCCGGCGATGGCGGACACGCTCACCGCGATGGCGATCCTGTCCCTCGTGATCACCCGGAACGCCCGCTGGTGGACGCGGCTGCTGCGCTGGGCGCTGCTGCTGCTCCTGGTGGCCGGGGGCGCGGCGCTGTCGGTCCAGCACTCGGTCTGGGGCTTCTCCTCGCTTCCCGACGACGCGGTCCGGGCGGGCGTCGCCGTCGCGCCGCACGTCATGCTGGTGATCGCCGTCTGGCTGTGGCTGACGATGTTCAAGCAGATCCGCGTCGCCCGCCCCGCCGCCGAGGAGATCGCGCCCGCCGAGATGCAGCGCGGCCACGTCAAGGTCCTGGAACCGGCGGCGCCGGAGCCGCTGGCCCTGGCCGCCCCGTCCGAGCCCGAGGAGCCCGAACCGCGGTCGCCCCTGGCCTTCCTGGACGACCCCGAGCCGGAGCCGGAGCCGCTCATTCCCTTCGCCCCCGACCCGGCCGCGCAGGAAACGGCCTCAGCCGAGCCCACTGCCGCGGACGAGTTGGCCGCCCGCGAACAGGCGGCCGCGTTCGAGACCGCCGACGCTGACGAGAGCGCAACGGAGAGCACCACGGGTGACGGCGCGCCGCGAGAGCCCGCGGGATACGAGGGGTTCGTGGTCGAGCGGAGCCTGTCGTCGGAGCCGGCGCCGCCGCTGGACGCACTGCCGGAGCCGAGGCCGCCGCTGGACGCACTGCCGGAGCCTGCGGTCACCCCGCCCCCGCTGCTCCCCACGGACGTCGAGCTGGTCAGGAGCCGTGACCGTGACGAGGCGGAGGACCGTCCGGTCGCTTCGACGACGCGTCCCGACATCGTGATGCCCGCGGCGTACGGCGCGGAGGAGGACGATCACGACACGGCGCCCTCCGATCGCGCCGAGGACCCCGACGCCGGTGAGCACCCGGGCGGCGAAGACCACGAGCCGGCCAAGGACTGGAACCCACCGCCGTCAGGCAGCTTCCGCAGCGGCCCCACCCCACCCGCCGACTGAACCAGACCAAGTAACCACACACCCGCAAAGCCACCACAAAGCGCGACGTCACCCACAAACGACGTGAGGTGGGGCGTTCCGGGGGTACTGACCGGGCATGAGCGGCCTACTCGCTCGGCTCATCGACGACGCCGCGCTCTTCCCGCCGGAACGCGCTCCGATGGACGAGGCTCTGTCCGGACATCGCGCCGCCGTCGGCGCGGGCGCACGCCGGGCCGGCGGTGATCCGCTCGTCGGACGGTTCCTGTGCCCCGCGTCGCGGTTCGCCGAACTGCGGACCCATCTCGTCCCCGAGGACCTTCTCGACCTCGGCGTCATCGCCGACACGGGTGTCGAGGAGCTTCCGAAGACCCTGGACGCGGTCCGCGCCGAGCCCCGCGTCCGGCCGTCGTCCGTGGAGATCGCGCTGCCCCGGGACGCGGACCAGGCGCGGGCCGCCGCCGTGACGATCGCCAGGCTCCCCTCCGACATACCGGCGCGCATCGAGGTGCGGCGCGCACCGGGGTGGCTGCACGCGCTCGACCGCATCACCGCGGCCCGCGACTCCGCACAGAGCGTGCCTGACCGCGGTGCCGCGCTCGGGGCGAAGTACCGCGTGGGCGGACCGGTGACCGATGAGGCTCCCGGTTCGGACGAGCTCGCGGCCTTCATCGCGGCCTGCGCGGAACGCGATCTGGCGTTCACGTGCGCGGCCGGGCCCGATCACGCCTTCCGGGAGGCGTCCCGCCACGGCTTCCTGAACGTGCTGCTGGCCACGGCCTGCGCGGCGGCGGGCGAGCACGAGCGCGACGTCCGGCGAACGCTCGAACGCACCGACGCCGCCGGCCTCGCACACGATCTGCTGGCGCTGACCGAGGACGAGGCGCGGGCGGCCCGCCGGCTGCTGACCGCGTTCGGTACCTCCGACGTCCGCGGGGCCCGGGCGGATCTGGTGACCGCGGGCCTGATCAGAACGCCGGACACTGGGGAAGATATGTCTCCATGACGTCCGTTTCGTGGGTTGAGGTGGATGAGAACGGCGGCTTCGGCGTCGAGAACCTGCCGTACGGTGTCTTCGCGCGGCCGGGAGAGCTTCCCCGCGTCGGCGTGGCCATCGGCGATCATGTCCTCGACCTGGCGGAGATGTCCGCCGCGGGCCTGGTGGACGATCGCCGCTACTTCGCGTCCGGGTCGCTGAACGCCTTCATGGTGGCCGGACGCGCCGTCTGGGAGAGCAACCGCGCCCGCCTCGTCGAACTGCTCACCGACGAGGCGTACCGGGAGCGGGTGGAGCCGCATCTGATCCCCGTCTCGGACGTGGAACTGCTGCGGCCCTTCGAGGTCGCCGACTTCGTCGACTTCTTCTCCTCCGAGCACCACGCGACGAACACGGGACGGATCTTCCGCCCGCACGGCGAGCCGCTGACGCCCAACTGGAAGCGGCTGCCGGTCGCCTACCACGGGCGCTCCGGCACGGTCTACCCGTCCGGGACGCCGATCATCCGGCCGTCCGGGCAGCGCAGGACCCCGGGCGACCCCGAGCCGTCGTACGGGCCGTCGATGCGGCTCGACTTCGAGGCGGAGGTCGGGTTCGTCGCGGGCGTCCCGTCCGTGGCCGGGCACCGCGTCCCGGCCGAGGCCTTCCGCGACCACGTGTTCGGGTTCGTGCTGGTGAACGACTGGAGCGCCCGCGATCTGCAGGCGTGGGAGTCGCAGCCGCTCGGGCCGTTCCTCGGCAAGTCGTTCGCGACGTCGGTCTCGACGTGGGTGGTGCCGGTCGCGGCGCTGGAGCCGGCGCGCGTGCCGCCGCCCGTCCAGGACCCGGTTCCGCTTCCCTATCTGCGTTCCGAGGAGCCGTGGGGGCTGGACCTGCACCTGGAGGTCCTGATCAACGGCCAGGTGGCCGCGCGGCCGCGGTTCGCGTCGATGTACTGGACGCCGCCGCAGCAGCTCGCGCACGCCACGGTCAACGGCGCTCCGCTGCGCACCGGGGACCTGTTCGCCTCGGGAACGGTCTCGGGCCCTGAACGCGACCAGCGCGGCTGCATGCTGGAGCTCAGCTGGAACGGGCAGGAGCCCCTGGAGCTGGACGACGGGACCAAGCGCACGTTCCTGGAGGACGGCGACACCGTCACCATCCGCGCCCAGGCCCCGGGATCGTCCGGCTCCCGCATCACGCTGGGCGAGGTGACCGGCACCGTCCACCCCGCCCGCCCATGATCCCGTGGGGTCGCGGCGAAGACCGGGTGGAGGTCAGGTCGGGACGACTAGGGCGTTTGCCATGGCGGCCAGGCCCTCGCCCCGGCCCGTGAGCCCCAGGCCGTCGGTCGTCGTGGCCGAGATCGCGACCGGGGCGCCGCCGAGGGCCTCGGCCAGGACCTTCTCGGCCTCCGCCCGGCGTTTGCCGATCTTGGGCCGGTTGCCGATGACCTGGACGGCGACGTTGCCGATGGTGAAGCCGGCCTCGTGCACGAGGCGGGCGACCTCTCTGAGGAGGGTGACGCCGGAGGCGCCCGACCAGCGCGGGTCGTCGGTGCCGAAGACGGCACCGAGATCCCCGAGGCCGCAGGCCGACAGCAGTGCGTCGCAGGCGGCATGGGCGGCGACGTCGCCGTCGGAGTGCCCGGCGAGCCCGTGCCCTTCGCCGGGCCATTCGAGCCCGGCCACCCACAGCGGGCGCGGCTGCGACGAGAACGGGTGGACGTCGGTACCGACGCCCACCCGTGGAAGCTTCGCGCTCAACTCGTCCGGCCGATCAGCTGGCCAGCACCTCGTCGAGCAGGGCCTCCGCCTTGTCCTCGTTGGTCTTCTCCGCGAGCGCGAGCTCGCTGACCAGAATCTGGCGCGCCTTGGCGAGCATGCGCTTCTCACCCGCCGAGAGGCCGCGCTCCTTGTCGCGCCGCCACAGGTCGCGGACGACCTCGGCGACCTTGTTCACATCGCCGGAGGCGAGCTTCTCAAGGTTCGCCTTGTACCGGCGGGACCAGTTGGTGGGTTCCTCGGTGTAAGGGGCGCGAAGCACCTCGAACACCTTCTCCAGACCCTCCTGGCCGACGACGTCGCGGACACCCACGTCCTCAACGTTTTCGACCGGGACCTGCACTGTCAGGTCGCCCTTGTCGACCTTCAAGACCAGATAGGTCTTTTCCTCACCTTTGATGGTGCGAGTCTCGATGGCCTCGATCCGAGCAGCCCCATGGTGGGGGTAGACGACGGTGTCGCCGACCTGGAAAGTCATGTGACAAGTACCCCTTCCGCTAGAACCAGGGTACCACGGAAACCAGCGTGGCCGAACCGACGTTCTAGACATTTGCGCAGGTCAAGCTGCATATTGGGGTATTGACAAAGCCCTTTAATGGTGCATCGCCAACCAGTTCCCCGTACTCAGGGTAGCCGAAGGAGCACCCTGATCCCACCGCGCGACCCTTACCGGTAAGCGGCCCCGGTGACAAGCCTCCCCCCTGCCGGCCTCGCGGATGCGGCCCATACTGGAGGTGAGCAAGCCGGGCGCTGCGGGTACGAAGCGGCCGGAAGCCCCGAATGGGACGGCAACCCACGGGAACCACCCCTTAACGGGACGGCGTCCCGGCGGACGCCGGCCCAGCGGAACGGCGCCCCGCGGACGCCGGCCCGCGGAGACGGCGCTCCGGCCGGTCGACGCCCGGCCGGGACGGCGGCCCTCGGGGGGCCGGTGCGGAACGGCGGTCGATCGAATCGGCGTCCCGGCGGGACGGAACGCCGATCCGGTGGGACGGTGGGACGGTGATCCGTGCGGACCGCGGCCCGGGAGGACGGGCGGCGGCGGACGTCGGCGGAACCGGGATGGGAGGTGCGGCGTGAGACCGGACGGCGGCGACCCGGAGCCCGACGACTACGGGCTTCCCCGCATTGACGTCGTCGTGCCCGATGACGCCCGCGAACTCGAGCGCGACATGCTCGCCTACCGCCGTGAGGAACGCCGCCGGCGGCGCAGGGCGCGGGCCCGCCGCCTCACCCGTCCGGTGACCCGGTTCGGCGTCGCCATCCCGATCATCGCGGGGGCGCTGCTGATCGCGCTGCTCAGCGGCGCGCTGATGACCGCGTTCGGGCCGAAGCCGACGCCGCGTCCCACGGGCGCCCAACTGGCGCCGCGCCCTTCCGCGAGCCCCGGCGACGTCGGCGGGCTCCTGCCGGACCGCGACGTCGACCTGGTGACCGGCGAGCGGACGGTCACGCCGCTGCGCGACCTGCGTCCGGGCGTCATCGGCATCGTCCCTCCCGCGTACGAGTGCGAACGTGTCGTCGCGGAACTCGCGGGCAGGACGCAGGAGAACGTGCTGAACTTCTGGCTGGTCGCCGACCCGCGTCCGGCCGGCGAGAAGAAGGGGACGTCCCTGAAGGAACTGAGGGCGTGCGCGGGCAGCGCCCATTACGGAACACCGCTGATCCTCGAAGACCGCGAGGGCGTCCTCGCGAAGGCGTACGCGCCGGCGCCCGGCTCGCCGGGTGCGGCCGCTCCCGGCCTCACCGCCGTGTTCGTGCAGCCGGACGGCGTGGTCAACGAGGTCGTCCAGAGGCCCAAGGCCGGGCCGGAACTCACCGACAAGGTCCGGGCACTGGGGTCCGGCTGACGGTTCGGGTGTGTCCGCCCGGAAAATGAGCGTGTCGGCGACCCCCGGGCGGGACTTGCGGCCGGGCCTCGCTAGGCTTCCTCTGGCGTATCTCACGCCACTCTCACAACTTTCAGACGCCAGCCTTTGCTGAACGACACTTCGCAAGGAGACCGACGCCGTGATCCGAAACAGCCGCCGAATGGTCACGCTCGCCGTCGCGGCCGCCGTCGCCATCGCGCCGGTGATCACCGGTTGCGGCGCCGGCACGGATGCTCAGTCGGCCGCCCCCACCCGGCTGACCGAAGGCGTCAACGTGTCGGTGCCGAAGGGCGACCCGGCGGTGCAGATCGCCCTGCGCAACATGTTCGTGCTGGGACCGAAGCCCGGCGACCCCGTCCCGGCGGGCTCGTCGCTGGCACTGTACGGCGTGATGATCAACGAGATCGAGGGCAGGCAGGACCGGCTCGTCTCCGTCTCCTCGCCGCTCTTCGGCTCGGCGAGGATCGACGGCGGCGGGATCGTGCTGCCGCCCGCCTCACCGGACGGCACGGGCAGCCTGACCAAGCTGATCGGCGATGCGGCGGCGACGCCCAGTCCCACGCCTCCGGCCCAGACCGGGCAGCCGACGGCGACGCCGGAGCCCACCGGCCCCGGCGCCACATCGGAGGCGACCTCCAGCCCGACGTCCGGCAACACCGGCGGCCCGGAGAGCCCTCCCCCGGTCATCTCGGGTAAGGGGCAGCCGCGGGTGGTGCTGACCGGCCTCAGCAAGGACCTGCTCGCCGGGGCCCCGATCACGGTGCGGATGCAGTTCGAGAAGGCCGGTGCCGTGGAGTTCCAGGTGCCGCTGATCCCGCAGCAGGGCGACTACAGCACCTACCCCCTGCCCACACCCGCAGGCGGGACGCAGGCGTCGCCGGGCGCCACGGGCGGCCCGCAGCCGTCCCCGGGCACCGAGCCGGCCCAGCCGGAGGCGTCCGCGTCTCCGGGCGCCTCCCAGTCTCCGGGCGCCTCCCAGTCTCCGGGCGCTTCGCAGTCTCCGGGCGCCTCGCAGTCCCCCGGCGGCGAGCAGTCCCCGGGCGCGGCCGGCCACTGATCCCGGCCCCGCACCGCGAGGACGGCACCCGTCGGACAGAACAAGAAGAACGGCCCGCAAGGCACTCTCGCCTTACGGGCCGTTCTCCGTGCTGATCAGGGCTCGAACTTGTAGCCCAGGCCGCGGACGGTGACGATGTAGCGCGGCGAGGACGGGACTTCCTCGATCTTGGCGCGGAGGCGCTTGATGTGCACGTCCAGCGTCTTGGTGTCCCCGACGTAGTCGGCGCCCCACACGCGGTCGATCAGCTGCATCCGGGTCAGAACGCGGCCGGCATTGCGCAGCAGCACCTCCAGCAGCTCGAACTCCTTGAGCGGAAGCTGGACGGGTTCGCCGGCGACGCTGACCACGTGCCGTTCGACGTCCATCCGGACGGGACCGGCCTCCAGCGTCGCGGGCGACACCTCCTCGACCTCGCCCTGGCGGCGCAGGACGGCCCGCATCCGGGCGATCAGCTCGCGCGTCGAGAACGGCTTGGTGACGTAGTCGTCGGCGCCGAGTTCCAGGCCGACGACCTTGTCGACCTCGCTGTCCTTGGCGGTCAGCATGATGACGGGGACGCTGGACTTGGCGCGCAGCTCCCGGCACACCTCCGTGCCGGGCAGTCCGGGGAGCATCAGGTCGAGGAGCACGAGGTCGGCGCCGTTGCGCTCGAAGATGTCCAGCGCGTCGGGGCCGGTGGCGGCGACGGCCACCTCGAAGCCCTCCTTGCGCAGGTTGTACGACAGTGCGTCGCTGAACGACTCTTCGTCTTCCACGACGAGCACGCGGGTCACGGTGTTGCCTCCCGGACGGTGTTCTGGGTGTCTTCCTCTACGTCCGCGTCTTCCGCCGCGTCCGCCTGTCTTCTCGTGTCCGCCGCGTCACCGGGCGCCGCGTTTCCCGCGGCCGCGTCTCCTCCGGCCGCGGGGTCCCGGTGCTCTGCGGGGTCTCTTCCCGCGTCCGCGCCGGCGGGGCCGGGCTGGACGGTGACGTCGAGCAGCGGCAGCCGGATCGTGAACGTCGACCCGTGCCCCTCCTTGCTCCACACGGTCACGTCCCCGCCGTGCTTGCTGGTGACGTGCTTGACGATGGCGAGCCCGAGGCCGGTGCCTCCGGTCTGCCGGGACCGGGCGGGATCGACCCGGTAGAAGCGCTCGAAGATCCGCTCCACCTCGCCGTCGGGGATGCCGATGCCCTGGTCGGTCACGTTGACCTCGACATGCCGGTCGTCGCACATCCGGGTCGCGACGACGACCCGGGTGTTCTCCGGGCTGTACGCGACGGCGTTGTCGACCAGGTTGCGGAGGGCGGTGACGAGGAGTTCCTGGTCCCCGCGCACCCGCAGGCCGTCCTCGCCGCCGACGGTCAGCTCGATGTCCTTGGCGGACGCCTTGAACTGGCAGCGCTCCAGCGCCTCGGCGGCCACCTCGTCCAGCGTGACGGGGCGCAGGTCCGGGAGCGGCTCGTCGCCCTGGACGCGCGACAGCGTCATCAGATCCTGGACGAGGTTGGTCAGCCGCACCGACTCGTACTGCATCCGGCCGGCGAACCGCCGGATCGCCTCGGGGTCGTCGGCGGCGTTCTCGACCGTCTCCGCGAGCAGCGACAGTGCGCCGACGGGGGTCTTGAGCTCGTGGCTGACGTTCGCCACGAAGTCGCGCCGGATCGCCTCGGTGCGGTGCATGTCGGTGAGGTCCTCGGCCAGCACCAGGACGAGCCCGTGCGAACCGAGCGGGGCCACCCGCACCGCGAACCAGCGTCCGTCGGCGCGGCTCCGCGCGCCCGTCGGCCCGACCTGGATCTCGGTCTCGCGGATCTCCCCGTCCCGCCGGACGAGCCGGGCCATCGCCAGCACCTCGTCCACCATGAGCCGGTCGCCGCTGACCATGCCGAACGCCCGCGCGGCCGAACTGGCGCGCAGGACGCGGTCCTCGCCGTCCACCACGACGGCGGACGACCGCAGGACGCTGAGCACCGAGGCGACGCCGGGCGGCAGACCGCCCACCGGCGCCGCCGGAACCGCCGTCTTCCCGGCCCGCTCGCTCACTCGCACCGCCAATCCGGTCGCGAGCCCGATCGCGAGCCCGGCGAGGCCCGTCAGGATCGCGATAATCTCGACCTCCACACCACGGATCGTAAGCGGCATCCGGACCCCTCCCACCCGGAGGCGCTGGTCACGGCGATCTCGTTCCCCGAAAGTTCACCTTCTCATCCAGGCCCGTTCATGCCCGCAAGGCAGGCTGTGGCGTGGGCGAGTCCGTCCCGACGCCCCGGGCGGCCCCCGGAAACGCCCCGAACCCCGCCCGTTTCGCCCCATTCGCTCCGAAGGATTCTGAATTGCGCGACGCTTATCACGAGGAGCTCGACTCCCTCGCCGACCGGCTGGTGGAGATGACCCGCCTCGTCCGCTCCGCGATGGCCCGCGCGGTGACCGCGCTCCTGGACGCCGACCTGCGCCTGTCCGAGGAGGTCATCAGCGGGGACGAGCACGTCAACAAGATCGACGCGGAGATCGAGGAGATCGTCTTCGACCTCATGGCCCGGCAGCAGCCCGTGGCCGGCGACCTGCGCACCCTCATCACCACGCTGCGGATGAGCGGCGACCTCGAACGGATGGGCGACCTCGCCGTCCACATCGCCAAGACCGCCCGCCGCCGGCACCCCGAGTCCGCCGTCCCGCCCGAACTGCAGGCCACCGTCCTGGAAATGGGGCAGATCGCCGAGCGCATGATCGCCAAGGCGGGCAGCGTCATCGCGTCGCAGGACGTCGAGATGGGGCTGGAACTGGACAGCGACGACGACCAGATGGACCGCCTGCACCGCCGCCTCTTCGACCTTCTCCTGTCGCCCAAGTGGAAGCACGGCGTCGAACCGGCGGTCGACATCACCCTCGCCGGCCGCTATTTCGAACGCTTCGCCGACCACGCCGTCCACGTGGCGGAGAACGTCGTCTACCTGGTCACGGGACAGCGCCCCGAAGAGATCACCGAGCTCTGAGGCGCCGCCCGCGTGCGGAGGGGCCACCGCTCCGGGCGGCCCCTCACCCGGCTACTTCCTCCTGCCGCGCCTGGGCTTGGCCTTGGACTTGGCGTCCTTGGCGTCCTTCGGGAGCGGCGGGGTGGGCGGCTTGGGGCCGTCCTTCTTCGCGGCGCCCTGGTTCTTGACGGCTTCGATGGCGGCCTTGGCGGCGGCCGGGTCGAGGTACTCGCCGCCGCGCTTGAGGGGGGCGAAGTCGTCGTCGAGTTCGTAGACCAGCGGGATGCCGGTGGGGATGTTGAGGCCGACGACCTGCTCGTCGGAGAGGTCGTCCAGGTGCTTGACCATGCCGCGCAGGGAGTTGCCGTGGGCGGCGACCAGGACGGTCTTGCCGGCCGCCAGGTCGGGGACGATCGCGTCGTACCAGTACGGGAGGAAGCGGTCGACGACGTCGGCGAGGCACTCCGTGCGCGGGATCAGCTCGGAGGGGAGTTCGGCGTAGCGGAGGTCGTTCACCTGGGACAGCGGGTCGTCGTCCTTGATGGGCGGCGGCGGGGTGTCGTAGGAGCGGCGCCAGGTCATGAACTGCTCTTCGCCGAACTCCTCGCGCGTCTGAGCCTTGTTCTTGCCCTGGAGGGCGCCGTAGTGGCGCTCGTTGAGCCGCCAGGAGCGCTTGACGGGGATCCAGAGGAGGTCGGCCACGTCCAAGGCGATGTTGGCGGTGCGGATGGCCCGCTTCAGCAGGGAGGTGTGCACCACGTCGGGGGTGATGTCGGCGTCGAGCAGCAGATCGCCGCCCTTGGTCGCCTCACCCTCGCCCTTCGCGGACAGGTCGACGTCCACCCAGCCGGTGAACAGCCCTTCCGCGTTCCAGACGCTTTCGCCATGCCGGAGCAATACCAGGGTCGCCATGGCATCAGAGCCTATCGGCCCGGTCAGGGTCGCCGGCCGTCGGCGGGGTCGCGGTTGGCGGGGTCGGCGAAGGAGGCGAAGGCCTGGAGGTTGGCGAGGCTTTCGCCGCGCTTGACGCGCCAGTCCCATTCGCGCTGGATGGACGTCTTGAACCCGCGTTCGAGGGCCTTGTCGAAGTTCTCGTCGGAGTAGGTGAGGACGCAGCCGAGGAGACGGTCGATCTCGTCCGGGGACACCGACTCCAGGGGGACCCTCCCGACGAGGTGGACGTCGCCGACGTCGTCCAGGGCGAAGGCGACCCCGTACATGCGGCCGTTCTTCTCCAGGAGGAAGCGGTAGAACTCGGCGTGGTTCTCGTCCGGGCGGCGGCAGAAGAACGCCTCGACGTGCAGGCTGTGCTCGCCGACGATCAGCCAGGTCATGGTGGCGAGCTTGTGCTGCCCGGGGAGCTTGACGAAGAACGCGTTCTCGCGGGGTTCGTCGAACTCCAGCTCGGCGGCCTCCAGGGTCTGCCTGATGGTCTCAACCTGGTTCACACCTGGCTCCTCGCGGGGAACGCCCCCGGTTCACGTCGCTCATGCCGTGACCTCCGCGGTGACGGGTGCGGCCCGGACGGCCGGAATCGACATGGCTCCGGTATACACGGCGCCGCTGTACACATCGAGGAGGTTGTCGACCGTGGCGTCCCATCCGAAGCTGTGCCCGTGCCGGACGGCGCCGCGGGAGAGCCGGGCGTGCAGTCCGGGTTCGGCGTGCAGGCGGCGCAGGACGGCGGCGTAGTCGGCGGGATCGTGGCCGCGTATCAGGACGCCGGAGTCGCCGTCGGCGACGGCGGTGCACAGGCCGCCGACGCGGGACGCGACGACGGGCGTCCCGCAGGCCTGGGACTCGACGGCGACGAGGCCGAACGACTCGCTGTGCGACGGGACGACGGTGACGTCCGCGGCCCGGTACCAGTCGGCCAGCTCGGCCTGCGGGCTCGGGGGTTCGAAGCGCATGACGTCGCTGATGCCGAGTTCGGCCGCGAGGTTCTGCAGGCCCTCGGGGCGGCATCGTCCGGAGCCGCTCGGGCCCCCGACGACGGCGACGACGAGCTGGGCGCGCAGGGACGGGTCGTCCGCGAGCATGCGGGCGACCGCGCGGAGCAGGACGTCCGGTGCTTTGAGCGGCTGGATGCGGCCGACGAACAGCAGCACGTACGCGTCGCGGGGCAGGCCGAGGCGGCGGCGGGCGGGCCCCGTCCGGTGCGGGAGCAGTCCGGCGCCGCGGGCCAGGAGGGGCGATTCGGGGCGGAACAGGGACAGGTCGACGCCGGGGCTGACGGTCGCGACGCGGGAGGGGTCGGCGCCGTACAGGTCGACGAGCTCATCGGCTTCTTTGCCGGTGTTGGCGATGAGCTGGTCGGACGATGCGACGACCTGCTCCTCGCCGAGGACGCGCTCGGCGGGTTCGGCCTTGTCGCCGTCCGCGAGCGCCGCGTTCTTCACTTTGGCCATGGTGTGCATGGAGTGGACGAGCGGGACGCCCCAGCGCTGCTTCGCGGCCCAGCCCGCCTGGCCGGACAGCCAGTAGTGGGTGTGGAGGAGGTCGTAGTGGCCGGGGTCGTGTGCCGCCTCGACGCGCAGGACGCCGGAGGTGAAGCCGCACAGGTGCCGGGGTAGTTCGGTCTTGTCCAGTTCCTCGAACGGCCCGGCGATGACGTTGCGGACGAGGACGCCCGGGGCCAGCTCGACGACGGGGGGCATGGCGCGGCAGGTCGCACGGGTGAAGATGTCGACTTCGACGCCGCGGGCGGCGAGGCGCTTGGCCACCTCGACGATGTAGACGTTCATGCCGCCGGCGTCGCCGGTACCCGGTTGATCGAGGGGGGAAGTATGAACACTGACCGTCGCAACCCGGTTGATACGACGCGACACCGGACACCACCTCCGGTAGTGCAACCTATCGACCGCGTTTGGTGTTCCCTCGGTTAGGGGGCCAACCGTCACTTGTCGCCACAGTGACCGACCTCACCGGGAATTCACGCCTCCGGGCCTGGGAGGCTTGGTCCATGCGCAAGACCGCAGTAGTGACCGGAGCAAGCAGTGGAATCGGGGCCGCCACGGGCAGGCGCCTCGCGGCGGAGGGCTTCAACGTCGTGCTCGCCGCGCGGCGCCGGGACCGCCTGGACGCCCTCGCCGAGGAGATCACCGAGAGCGTGCCGGGCGCCGGCAAGGTCGTCCCGTTCAAGCTGGACGTGACCTCCCAGGAGTCGGTGGACGCCCTCGCGGCCGCGGTCGACGGCTGCCACGTGCTGGTCAACAACGCCGGCGGCGCCATCGGCCTCGACCCCGTCGCCGCCTCGGACCTGGGCGAGTGGCAGGCGATGTACGACACCAACGTCCTCGGGCTGGTGCGCGTCACCAAGGCGCTGCTGCCCAAGCTGATCGAGAGCGGCGCCGGGCACATCGTCAACGTCACCTCGCTCGCCGCGCACGTCCCGTACGAGGGCGGCGGCGGCTACAACGCGGCCAAGCACGCCGCCTACGCCGTCAACGACGTGATGCGGCTCGAACTGGTCGCCGAGCCCGTCCGCATCACCGAGATCGCCCCCGGCCTGGTGAAGACGGAGGAGTTCTCGCTGGTCCGGTTCCACGGGGACGAGGAGAAGGCCGCCAAGCCGTACGAGGGCGTCCCCGAGCCGCTGGTCGCCGAGGACGTCGCCGACTGCGTGGCGTGGGCCGTCACCCGTCCCCCGCACGTCAACATCGACCGCATCGACGTCCAGCCGCGCGTCCAGGCGGCCCCCCACAAGCTGCACCGCGAGCGGTAGCCGTTCAGCCGGAGCGGGGCGCGACCGCCGTCCAGGGGAGCGTCAGCTCGCCGAGGCGCCAGCGGTGCCTGCCGCCGTAGGGCGGGCGGGCGAGGACGGGGTGGGTCCGGGCGAGCAGCGTCACCGCCTCGATCCAGCGGGCGCGCGGGCCGAACGCCGAGTGCGGGGCGGCGGCCGCCCAGCAGCGGTCGAACGCCACGAGGAGGTCGTGCACGGGCTCGCCGGGGACATTGCGGTGGATCAGCGTCTTCGGGAGCCGCTCCGCCAGCGCGGACGGACGGTCGAGCGTCGCCAGATGGGCGGCGAACGTTATCGTCCGCGGGCCGTCCGGGGTGAGCGTCACCCAGACCGCGCGGCGCCCGATCTCGTCGCACGTTCCCTCGACGAGGACGCCGGACGGGTGGAGGCGGGCGCGCAGCTCGTCCCAGGCGCGCCGGGCCGCGGGCTCGTCGTACTGCCGCAGGACGTTGAACGCCCTGATCAGGACGGGTGGGCGCTCGACCGGCAGTTCGAAGCCGCCGCGCAGGAACGTCAGGCCGTCGTAGGGGCCGCGGTCGCCCGGGGACTCGGCGCCGGGCCCGGAACCGGACCCTTTGAGGGCGGCGAGGAAGCGGAGTCCGGCGGCGACCCGGCCCGGGTCTATCTCGATGCCGGCGACCTCCAGGCGCGGCGAGACGGCGCGGAGCCGGGTGAAGAGCTCGAACGTCGTGACCGGGGAGGCGCCGTACCCGAGGTCGACGGCCAGCGGCGCGGCGGCCCGGTCCGGCGGGGCTCTGCGCGCCGGGGCCGAGCGCAGGGGGCCGGTCTGGGTGGCGGTTATCCAGCGGTCCACGCGGCGCAGCCGGTTGGGGGCGGTGGTGCCGCGGGTCACCTCGCCCCGCGGCTTCTTGACTGGGGGCACCGGGTAATTCTTCCGCCTCATCCCTTATGCCTCGTACGTTTGCGCCCGGTGCGTCCGCCGATGCCGACCCCGCCGAATGAGATTCGGTAAGCCAGCGGTTACGGTGCTGTCGACGCCGTCCACCGAGGAGTGCCGATGCTCGACCTGGCGACGCTGCACGAGGCCATCGCCGCCGCCGTCCCCGACCGTGAATGCCTGGTCTGGCGCGACCGCCGGATGACCTGGCGCGAGATGTCGGAGCGGACACGGCGGCTGGCGAACGTCCTGCACGGGAACGGACTGGGCCTGCACGACAACGGGTCCGGCGGACGGACGTCCGACCCGTGGGAGTCGCCGCACGATCACCTCGCCCTCTACCTGCACAACGGGCCGGAGTACCTGGAGGGCCTGATCGGCGCGCACAAGGCCCGGCTCGCGCCGTTCAACGTCAACTACCGGTACGTGGACGACGAGCTGGCCCACCTCTTCGGTGACGCCCGGCCGGCGGCCGTGATCTACCACGCCCGGTTCGCGCAGGCCATCGGACGGGTGGTCAAGCGGCTCGACCGCGCCCCGCTGCTCCTCCAGGTGGCGGACGAGTCCGGCGAGGACCTCCTGCCCGGCGCGCTGGACTACGAGGAGGCGCTCGCGCAGGCGTCCGCCACGCCCCTCCACGGCGTGCGCCCCGAGGCCGGTGATCTGCACATCCTCTACACCGGCGGGACGACCGGGATGCCGAAGGGCGTGCTGTGGCGGATCGGCGACCTGATGCTCGGCCCGCTGGGGATGCGGCGCCGCGACGGCACCCCGGTCACCGATCTCGGCGACGCCGTCGCGACGGCCGTCCGGAGCGATCACCGCGTGCTCGTCGGACCGCCGCTCATGCACGGCGCGGGCACGTGGTCGTCGCTGGGCGGCTGGTGCGGCGGCGCGTGCGTCGTCTTCCCCGACCGGGTGGACGGCCTGGACGCCGCCAACCTGATGGCCACCGCGGAACGCGAGCGCGTCACCCGGATGCCGCTGGTCGGGGACGCGTTCGCCCGCCCGATCGTCGAGGCGCTGGAGGCGCGCGACCACGACCTCGGCTCCCTGCGGACGTTCGTCAACTCGGCGGCGGCCATCAGCCCGGCCGTCAAGCGGCGTCTCCTCGAACTGCTCCCGCACTCCCGGATCGTGGACATCCTCGGATCGTCGGAGTCCGGTTTCCAGCTCGCCCGCAGCGGCTCGTCCGCGCGGACGTTCATGCCGACTCCGGGGACGGCCGTCCTCAGCGCCGACCGGTCGCGCCGCCTCGCGCCGGGCGAGGACGAGATGGGCTGGCTGGCCAAGGGCGGTGACTCGATCCCCCTCGGTTACCTCGGCGATCCGGAGAAGACCGCGTCCACGTTCCGCACGCTGGACGGCGAGCGGCTCGTCGTGCCGGGCGACCGGGCGCGGCTCCTCGCGGACGGGACCGTCGAGCTCCACGGGCGGGAGGCCACGACGATCAACACCGGCGGGGAGAAGGTGTTCGCCGAGGAGGTCGAGAACGTCGTGCGGGGGCTGCCCGGCGTCGCGGACGCGCTGGTGGTCGGGCGTCCGAGCGAACGCTGGGGGACGGAGATCGTCGCGGTGATCCGTCCCGCCGGGGCCCCGGGCGACGAGGAGCTGCGCGAGGGGTGCGCCGCCCACCTGGCCCGCTACAAGATCCCGAAGGCGTTCGTCCGGACCGATGGCGGCCTGCGCCTGCCCAACGGCAAGGCCGACTACGCCGCCGCCCGCGCCCTCCTCGACTGAACGAAATTCCGTTCTGGACGGACGCCACCGTCCCGCGAGATCCTGGCGGCATGCCGGACCTGCACAGCCTCCTCGCCGACCTGGCCGCCGAGGGCGACTCCGCCGACGCCCTCGTCGCGCCGCTGCCCGCCGCCCGCTGGGCCGTCCCGACGCCGGCCGAGGGCTGGACGATCGCGCACCAGATCGCCCACCTCGCCTGGACGGACGCCCAGGCCATCGTCGCGGCCACCGACGCCGGCGCGTTCGCGAAGCTCATCGAGGAGGCCCTGGCCGACCCGGGCGGCTACGTGGAGGCCGGGGCCGCGGAGGGCGCCGCCGAGGACCCCGCCCGCCTCCTCGCCCGCTGGCGGGACGGGCGGCGCCGCATGGTCGACGCCCTGGCCGCCGTCCCGGCGGGGACGCAGCTCCCCTGGTTCGGCCCGCCGATGAGCCCGGCGTCCATGGCGACCGCGCGGCTCATGGAGACCTGGGCGCACGGCGAGGACGTCGCCGACGCGCTCGGCGAACGGCGCGAGCCCACGCACCGGCTCCGGCACGTCGCCCACATCGGCGTCAGGACCCGCGACTTCGCCTTCAGGAACCGCGGCCTGGAGCCGCCCGCCGAGGAGTTCCGCGTCGTCCTGAAGGGCCCGGCCGGCGAGGAGTGGACGTGGGGCCCGCCGGAGGCGGCGCAGTCGGTCACCGGGCCGGCGCTCGACTTCTGCCACCTGGCCACCCAGCGCCGCCACCGCGGCGACCTCGCCCTCACCGCCGTCGGCGCGGACGCCGACCGCTGGCTGGACGTCGCCCAGGCGTTCGCCGGCCCGCCCGGCCCCGGCCGCTCCCCCGCGACGGCCTGAGCCCGCACCGTCCGGCGTCGCCCGGGTGAGTTTGGGCACTATGCGGGGCGTTCGTGTTCAGCCGGGCCGGGTTCGGACATGTCTCCGGGCATGACGATTCTCATCGCCTATGACGGGTCCGGCGACGCGCAGGCCGCGGTCGAGTACGCGGCGCGGCATGTCAGGCCCGAGCCGGCCGTGGTCATGACCGTGTGGGAGCCGCTGCTGGCGCAGATCAGCTGGATGCCGCTCGCGTCCGCGACGGCGGTGGCCGCCTGGGAGGACGGCGACCGGTACGAGGAGGAGAAGCAGGCCGAGCGGCTCGCGCGGCACGGCGCCGACCTCGCGCTCGCCGCCGGGCTGACCGAGGTGGCGACGCGGGCCGAACGCGGGGGCGGGCCGGTCTGGGCCGCCATCGTCGACGTGGCGGACGAGCTGAACGCCTCGCTGGTCGTCACCGGGTCGCGCGGCCTTGCGGGCGCCCGGTCAGTGATCCTGGGCAGCGTCTCGACCCGTGTTCTTCATCACGTCCGGCGTCCGACGCTGGTCGTGCCGCCACCGAAGGAGGAGTACTGACCGGGGCGCCGGACCATGTGGGCCATGTCAGGCGATGGCGCGTTCGAAGGCGTCGTAGGCATCGCCGGTGAACAGGACGAAGCGAACGTCGCTGACCTTCGTCGGGGTGGAGCGGACCGTGCCGACGGCGATGCGGGCGGCGTCGTCCATGGGCCAGCCGTAGATGCCCGCCGACACGGCCGGAAAGGCGATGGACTCGACGCCGAGTTCGTCGGCGACCCGCAGGGATTCGCGATAGCAGGACGCGAGCTGGGCCGTGCGGTCGTCGGAGGAGGAGTAGACGGGACCGACGGTGTGGATGACCCATTCGGCGGGCAGCCGGCCGGCGGTCGTGGCGACCGCCTGGCCGGTCGGGAGGCCGCCGCCGTAATGGGACGCTCGCAGTTTGCGGCATTCGTCCAGAATCTCCGGGCCGCCCCTGCGGTGGATCGCGCCGTCCACCCCGCCGCCGCCCAGGAGGGACGAGTTGGCCGCGTTCACGACCGCGTCGACCTCCTGCTCGGTGATGTCGCCCTGGACGAGAGTGATCTTCATGTCGCCGTTCCTCCGCTGTGGCCGAACCCCGTCAGAGGAGAAGAATTCTCTCCCGGGCCGGTCGCGAAACGCATGCGGGCGGTTCCCGGCGGTACGCTCATGGCGGACGGGGCTCCGGGGGCGGTGCGACTCGTCCGACGTCGTCCGGCCGGTATGCGGGGGTTCGATGCGGAAGGCCCGGACGTGACCATTGAAAGAGTGACTGCCTATCCTGCCGTCGAGACGACCACAAAGGCGTGAAAGTCGTGGAGGTACCCCCTTGAAGATTCTCCTCGCCGGAGCGACCGGAGTCGTCGGTCGCCGGCTGATCCCGCTGCTCGTCCAGGCGGGCCACGAGGTCGCAGGGACGACGCGCCGGCCCGGCCGCGCCGGGATGCTGCGCGACCTCGGCGCTACGCCGGTCGTGGTGGACGTCCTCGACGCCTCCGCCGTGCGCAAGGCCGTCGCGGCCGAGCGCCCGGACGCGGTGATCCACCAGCTCACCGATCTCAGCGACGAGGACTTCGCGGCCAACTCGCATCTGCGGATCGAGGGCACCCGCAACCTGGTCGAGGCCGCCCTCACCGCGAACGTCGAGACGATGATCGCGCAGAGCATCGCCTGGCTGTACCTGCCGGGGGACGCGCCCGCCGTCGAGACCGACCCGCTCGACACGTCGCTGCCGCCGTACGAGGGCGTCGCGGCGCTCGAGAACGCCGTCGCGCAGATGCCGCGCGGCGTCGTGCTGCGGTACGGCGCGCTCTACGGGCCCGGGACGTGGTACGCGCCGGACGGCGCGATCGCCGAGCGGGTGCGGGCCGGGAGCCTGCGCCAGGCGCCCGGGTGGACGTCGTTCGTGCACGCCGACGACGCGGCGTCGGCGGCGATGGCGGCGCTCGACTGGCCCGCCGGCGCGGTCAACGTCGTCGACGACGAGCCGGCGACGACGGCCGACTGGCTGCCGGTCTACAGCGCGGCGCTCGGCGCGCCGACGCCGGGCAGCGCCGGCAAGCACGCCGCCACGACGGGCCGCCCGGTGTCGAACTCCAGGGCGCTGAGCCTCGGCTGGAAGCCGCAGGTCGCGTCCTGGCGCACGGGCTTCTCCCAGATGGACGGCTCCGCGGCGATGAACGGCGCCGCCCGGGTCGACTGACGCCCCGATATCGGACGTTTCCGGGCGGAACGTGACAAGTAACCCGCCGGCCGGTCAGCCGAACTGGAACGAGCGCTTCGCCAGCCCGAACCAGTAGCCGTCGATGACGGACCGGCGTCCCGACGGCGCGTCAGCGTCGGCGCCGAGCGACATGAACAGCGGCGCGAAGTGCTCCGTCCTCGGGTGGGCGATGCGAGCCGCCGGAGCCTTGGCGCGGAAGTCGAGCAGGGCGTCGACGTCGCCGCCCGCCACGGCCTTCTCCGCCCACTCGTCGAACTCCGACGACCATGCGGGCGGCGCGATGTCCGACGGAAGCCCCATGTTGATCTCTCGCAGGTTGTGCGTGGTGAAACCGCTCCCGATGATGAGAACGCCCTGGTCGCGAAGCGGCGCGAGGGACCGTCCGACCTCGAAGAGCCGCTCCGGCTCCAGCGTGGGCATCGACATCTGCAACACGGGGACGTCGGCGTCCGGATACATCTCCACGAGCGGCACATAGGCGCCGTGGTCCAGGCCCCGCGTCTCCTCCTGGTGGACGTCGGGAATGAGTTTGCGCACCTCATCGGCCAGTTCGGGGGCACCGGGCGCCTCGTAGCGGACGTTGAAGTAGCGCTCGGGAAAGCCCCAGAAGTCGTACACGAGCGGCACCTGGCGGGTCGCGCCGATGCTCAGCGGCGCCTCCTCCCAGTGCGCGGACACCATCAGGACCGCCTTCGGATTCGGCAGTTCGGCGGACCAGCGGGCCAGCTCGTCGGTCCACAGGGCGTCGTCGGCCAGCGGCGGAGCTCCGTGGCTGAGATAGAGAACGGGCATCCGGGTCATGTCACTCTCCCTTTACTTGATGGTTCAACAGTACTCCAAAACAGTTGAGCGTTCAAGTCTTGAGTGCTCAACTGTTTTGTGTACGCTGGGAGGCATGACGGACACACGATGGCTCGACGCCGACGAGCAGGAGACCTGGCGCGCCTTCCTGTGGACGTCGCGACTGCTCAACGAGGCCCTCGACCGCCAGTTGCAGCGCGACTCGGGGATGCCGCACACCTATTACATGATCTTGGCGATGCTGTCGGAGGCGCCCGAACGCGCCCTGACCATGACCGAACTGGCGGAGATCGTCCACTCGTCCCCGAGCCGCCTCTCCCACGCCGTCAACCGGCTGGAGGAGGCGGGCTGGGTACGCCGGACCAAGCACGACACGGACCGCCGCACCACGATCGCCGAACTGACCGACGAGGGCTACGCCGTCCTCGTCAAAGCCGCCCCCGGCCATGTCGCCGAGGTCAGGCGCCGCCTGTTCGACCCCCTCACCCGCGACCAGACGCTGGAGTTCCGCGCCACCCTCCGCGCCCTCCTCGAAGCCCTGGACCCCGACCACGAGGCCCCCTGCGCCCGCGACCTCGGCTGATCAGCCCCTCACCCGGCGGTCACGCGGACGGGGCGCCGAACTCGACCTGGTGGGACTTCGCGTCCGGGTGGGCGGCGGCGAGCAGGCGCATGCCCTCGTCCTCCAGCTCGGCGCGCTCGAGGGCCGGGACCGGGGTGAACGGGTCGATGCGCAGCGTCGCCTCGCCGCGTTTCTTCTCGATCTTCCACATGCCGTGGACGAAGCCGTCCACGAGGAACGTCGCACGGATGATCCCGTTGACGGTGAAGACGCGCTTGCGGTGCTCCTCGGTGATGATCCGGGCCCGGTCCGCGTGGGACAGCGTCAGATTGTCGAACTCGGGCACGAACCTGACCGGCGCCGCCGTATCGGGGCCGGGACGCGGCGCCTCCGGCACGTCGTACAGCTTCCGGCCCCTCTCGTCCTGGAAGACGAGGAGCTTGGGGATCAGCCGCTCGACGACCTCGCCGAGCCGCGTCAGGCCCGACCAGTGCTGGACGTCCTGGACGCTCGCCGGCCCGAACGCGGCCAGGTAGCGCAGCACCATCTCGTCCACGGACGGGTCGGACGCCGCCGGCCCGCCGAGCCACACGTCGAGGGTCGTGTGCCTGGCCATTCCCGACGCGCCCCAGATGCCGCGCGGCGGGACCTGGACGAGCGGCAGGCTGCAGCGAACCGCCCAGCCGAGCAGCGCGGCGTCCGCGTCCGGCCACCGCTCGGCCAGCAGCGTCCGCACCTCCTTGTCGGTGCGCGGCTCGCCCTCCAGCAGGGCCCGCGCCGAGGCGACGACGGCGGTGAGGTCGATGCCGTCGAGGTCCCGGGCCCTGGTCTTCAGATGGTTGTCGAGGATCACCTGGGTCAGCGGACGCAGCGCGCGGGCGTCGCGGGCGCTGACCAGGTGGAGCGTCCCGCGCATGAGGACGATCCGCAGCGCCCGGCGATCGGTCATCAGCTCCCCGACCTCGTCGAACGCGAACCCGGCGAGGCGGCTCCACAGCCCGATGTACGGCGGGTTCGGCGCCTGCGACTGCAGGCCGACCAGATGCTCGATCGCCTCCAGCGCCGGCATCGCCCGCCGTTCCAGCAGCATCTGCCGCGCCAGCAGCGCCCGGTTCAGCTCCCGGTGCCCCAGCACCGGCACGTCAGTCGTCATAGCGTCCCCGAAGCTCCTGCCAGGTGGGAGCAGGGCCCGGCAGCTCCTGCTTGTCCGTCAGGTGCAGCGCGTCCAGCATCAGGGCCAGGTAGCGGTGCTGCAACCGGTTCATGCGCTCATCGTCGCCGATGCGGATGCCGTGCAGGTACTCCAGCATCACCGAGATGTCCCCGACCTCGATCTCGGGCCGCAGCGCACCGGCCTCCTGGGTGCGTTCCAGCAGCCGCTTCGTCGCGAGGTGGATCTGCTGTCCCTTGCGGCTCATCTCCTCGGTGACGTCGAAGCTGCCGGCGAGCCGCATCGTCAGGGAGCCGGCGCCAATGTCCAGGCAGCGGCGCATGAACCCGGCGAACGCGTCCCATGCGTCGCCGTCGTCCTCCAGCGCGGCCTCCACCTGGGTGAGGTAGCGGTCCATGCCGTCGTCGGCGAGCTTCTGGAGCAGGTCCTCCTTGCTCTTGTAGCGGCGGTACAGCGCGCTGATCCCCACCCCGGCGTGCTCGGCGACCGCCGAGATGGGCGCCCCAGGGTCGGCGGTGAACACCGCCCGCGCCGCCTGCCGGATGAGTTCGTCGTTGCGCGCCGCCTGCGCCTTGCGCCCGCTCATGGGCGCCCGTGCCGTGGTCTCCATGAAACCCATACTAGGGGAACAAATAATTCCGTTCTATAGCGCGACCCGCCCGGCCTTGACACCGAACCCTCGGGCGTTCACTATGAACATACGTTCATGAACATGCGTTCATACTGGAGGAAGCATGGGAGACGGCAAGGCCGAGATCGTCAACGTCGGGCAGTACGAGGCGTGGAACGGCTACGAGGGGCGGCACTGGGCCGATCACTCCGACCGGTACGACGCCGTGAACGGCGGCTTCAACGAGTTCCTGCTGGACGGCGCCGCGATCGGGCCGCACGACCGCGTCCTCGACATCGGCTGCGGAAACGGGCAGATCACCCGGCTCGTGGCGGGACGGGCACGCCTCGGCGGGGCGACGGGAGTGGACCTGTCCGAGCCGATGCTCGCCCGCGCCCGCTCCCTCGCCGAGGAGGAGGGCGTCCGGAACGTGACGTTCGAGCAGGGCGACGCGCAGGTGTACCCGTTCCCCGATGGCGGCTTCGACGTCGCGGTCAGCCGCTTCGGGGTCATGTTCTTCGCCGACCCGGCCGCCGCGTTCGGCAACATCCGGCGGGCGCTGCGCGCGGGCGGCCGCCTGGCGTTCCTGTCGATGGCGCCGCTCGGCGAAGGTGATCTCGGGACGGTCCTCGCGGCGCTCCCGCCGCGGGAGGAGGCCCCGATCGGGCATCACGGGCCGCTGTCGCTGTCCGATCCCGATCGCGTCCACGAGGTCCTGGAGGGGGCCGGTTTCGATGGCGTGAACTGCCGCAAGGTGGAGGGCGAGCAGATCGAGGGACTGGACGCGCGGGACGCGGGCGAGTTCTTCGCCGGATGGGGGCCGATCCGCTACAACTACGGCGAAAGCGAAGAGCTGGTCGACACCATCACGGAGGCGATGCGGCCGTTCGAGCGCGACGGGGCCGTCCGCCTGCGCGGGACGGCCTGGCTGGTCACGGCGCGGGCATGAGACGGGTCGTGGTGCTCGGCGGGTACGGGGCGGTCGGCCGCGAGGTCGTCGCCGGGCTGCTCGGGCACGTCCCGGAGGTGGTCGCCGCCGGACGTGACCTGGCGAAGGCCCGCACGGTCGACGGGGCGATCCCGATGCGGATCGACCTGCGCGGCGACGACCTGAACCGGATCGACGCCGATGCCGTGGTCATGTGCGCGGACCAGGAGAACGCGCGCGTCGCGGAGGCGGCCCTCGGGCGGGGCATCGACTACGTCGACGTGTCCGCGTCGCATGAGGTCCTCGCCGGGATCGAGAAGCTCGACGGGCTCGCGAGAGAGCGGGAGGCCACGGCGGTGCTGAGCGTCGGCCTCGCCCCGGGCGTCACGAACCTGCTGGCCCGCGACCTCGGCGGAGGGGACACCGACATCGGCGTCCTCCTCGGGTCGGGCGACCGGCACGGTCCCTCCGCCGTGGAGTGGACGCTCGACTCGCTCGGCGCCATCGGCGAATCGTGGCGGATGCGGTTCCCGGAGCCCTACGGCACCCGGACCGTGCACCGCTTCCCGTTCTCCGACCAGTACACCCTCCCCGGACGCGTCCGGACGGGCCTCTGCCTGGACGTGCGCACCCTCACGGCCCTGCTGCCGCGTCTCGCGCGGTTCCGCGACCGGCCCGCGCTGCGGGCCGTGCTCCGCCGGGCGCACTTCGGCGGTGACGGGTTCGCGGTGGCGGCCGCGTCCGGCGGGTCGGTGCGCTCGTTCACCGGGCGGCGGCAGAGCCGGGCGACGGGCCTGGTCACCGCGATGGTCGTCCGGCGGCTGGACGGGATGGACCCCGGCGTCCGGCACATCGAGGACGCCGTCGGCCCCGGATTCCTGCCCGAACTCGCCGAGCACGGGTTCGCGCTCGCTCAATACGATGCGGCGTGATGTCACCTCGAAAAGCGGCCGCGCTGCGCGCCGGCGACCGGACGCTGCGCGAGCATCTGATCGCCACGGCCGAGCAGATGATCTCCGAGCGCGGGACGGCGGGCCTGACCGTCCGGGCGATCGCGCGCGCGGCGGGCGTCGCCGACGGCGTCCTCTACAACCATTTCGCCGACAAGGAGGAGCTGCTCGCCCACGCGATGCGGGCGCGCGTGGCGGCCGTGGAGCGCACGCTGCCGCCGCTGCCCGCGCCCGGCGAGGCGACGGTCAAGGCCAACCTGCGCGTCTACGTCGAGCACGGGCTGATCCTGCACAACGGGATGCTGCCGGCGCTGACGGGCCTGCTCGCGCACCCCGAGGTCCTCGCCCGGTTCTCGGCGCTGAGCGGCGGAGGCGAGGACTGGCGCGAGCGGCTCGCCGGCTACCTGCGGGCCGAGCGCGACCTCGGCCGCCTCGCGCCCGGCGCCCGGGTGGACGCGGCCACGTCCATGATCGTCGGCGCGTGCCACGAGTCGGTCCTGTCGGTGCTGTTCCAGGGCGAGGACATCGCGCACCGCGTCTCCGTGGACGTCGTGGACGACCTGGTGACCGCCGTCCTGGACGGCATCGCCCCGCGTTAGGAGGCCATCGCGGTCCTGACCTCGTCCAGGGTGCGGTCCGCCACGGCGTTGGCGCGTTCGTCGCCCTCGGCGAGGACGCGGCGCAGGTACGTCCGGTCGGCGGCGAGTTCGGCGCGGCGGGCGCGGATCGGGCGCAGGAACTCGTTGACGGAGTCGGTCACGGCCTTCTTGAGCGCGGCGGCGCCGCCGTCGCCGATCTCGGCCGCGACGTCGTGCGGGTCGCGGTCCTGGCAGAGCGCGGCGAGCAGCACCAGGTTGGAGACCTGCGGACGGGTCTCGGGCGCGTAGGCGATGTGCCGGTCGCCGTCGGTCACCGCGCGCCTGATCAGCCGGGCGGTCTCGTCCGGCCCGGCGGACAGCGCGATGGCGTTGCCGCGGCTCTTGCTCATCTTCCGGCCGTCGGTCCCGAGGAGGTTCGGCGCGGGCGACAGCAGCGCGTCCGGTACGGGGAAGACGGGCCCGTAGCGTTCATTGAAGCGGCGCGCGATCGTCCGGGTGATCTCCTGGTGCGGGAGCTGGTCCTTGCCGACCGGGACGAGTTTCGCCTTGCAGAACAGGATGTCGGCAGCCTGGTGGACGGGGTAGGTGAACATCAGCCCGCTGACCGACGTCTGCCGCGAGGCCGCGATCTCGTCCTTCACGGTGGGGTTGCGCTGGAGTTCGGCGACCGACACCAGCGACAGGAACGGCAGCATGAGCTGGTTGAGGGCGGGGACGGCGCTGTGCCGGAAGATCGTCGCGGTGGACGGGTCGATGCCGGCGGCCAGGTAGTCGGCGACCAGCCCTTCGACGTGCTCGGACAGGTGGTCGGCGACGTCCCGGTCGGTGAGGACCTGGTAGTCGGCGACCAGCACGAACAGCTCGACGCCGGCGCGCTGGAGCCGGACCCGGTTGGCGAGGGTGCCGAAGTAGTGGCCGAGGTGGAGCGGGCCGGTGGGGCGGTCGCCGGTCAGGATGCGGAACGCGCCGGGTTCGGCGGCGATGCGTTCTTCCAGCTCACGGGTTCGGCGCTCGGCGGCGTCGGCCTCGGCGGCCGCGGGCGGGGCTTCGGGGATGGTCTCCACGGTTGTCTCCTCGGATCGGGTCGGTGCGGCCGTCCCGCCGAACAGGCCGCGTCACCGAAGAGAAAGGGCCGTCCGGCGGACGGCCCGATGGGCATGCGTGGGTCACGGCCGTCCTAGGACGGCCACCAGCGCAGACACACGGTGTGGTTCACGGCTCCAGGATAGACCAAGAAATGTAGCTGCTCCCGGATAATCTAGTACGGAACCAAACGGGTAGCCTGGGACGCATGACCTCCATGACCCCGCGCACGTCGCCCGACCGCACGAGCCCCGACCTGTCGTTCCTCCTGGACCACACCAGCCACGTGCTGAGGAGCCGCATGACGGCCGCGCTCGCCGAGATCGGGCTGACGCCGCGCATGCACTGCGTCCTGGTGCACGCCCTGGAGGAGGAGCGCACCCAGATCCAGCTCGCGGAGATCGGCGACATGGACAAGACGACGATGGTCGTGACGGTGGACGCGCTGGAGAAGGGCGGCCTCGCCGAACGCCGCCCGTCGTCCAGGGACCGGCGGGCGAGGATCATCGCGGTCACCGAGGAGGGTGCCCGGGTCGCCGCGCGCAGCCAGGAGATCGCGGACGGCGTCCACGAGGCGGCCCTCGGCTCCCTTCCGCCGGACGAGCGGAAGGTGTTCCTGCGCGCCTTGAACACCCTGGTCACCGGGCATCTGGCGACCCTGTCCGAGAGCACGCAGCCGGTGCGGCGGGCACGCGAGCGGACAAAATAGATCCGATAAGGATCGTCTCTAACAAAACCATCTGCTACGGTCTCTTCTGTGTCTCAGAACCAGAAGAAGACCGCGCATTCCCTGCTCCGATCCCGCTGGGCGGCGCTCGGCGTCCTGTCCACCACGATGCTGATGGCCATCCTGGACGGCAGCATCGTGACCGTCGCGACGCCCGCCATCCAGGACGACCTCGGCTTCTCCCCCGCCGGGCTCAGCTGGATCATGAACGCCTACCTGATCCCCCTCGGCGGGCTGCTGCTGCTCGCCGGACGGCTCGGCGACCTCGTCGGCCGCAAGACGCTGTTCCTCACGGGGAACGCCCTGTTCACCACCGCGTCCCTGCTCGCGGGCGCCGCCACTTCGTCCGGCCTGCTGATCGCCGCCCGGTTCCTGCAGGGCGTCGGCGGCGCGCTCGCCTCCGCGGTGGTCCTCGGCATCCTCGTGACGCTGTTCACCGACGCCCGCGAACGCGCCAAGGCCATCGGGATCTTCAGCTTCACCGGCGCCGCCGGCGCGTCCATCGGCCAGGTCCTCGGCGGGGTCCTCACCGACGCGCTGAGCTGGCACTGGATCTTCTTCATCAACCTGCCGATCGGGCTCGCCACGATCGCGCTGGCCCTCCCGGCGCTGCCGCGCGACCGCGGGCTCGGCCTGTCCGCCGGCGCCGACCTCGCCGGGGCGTTCCTCGTCACGTCCGGGCTGATGCTCGGGATCTACACGGTCGTCAAGGTCGAGCTGCACGGCTGGCTGGCGGCGCACACACTCGGGCTCGGCGCGGTGGCGCTCGCCCTGCTCGCCGGGTTCGCCGCCCGCCAGGCCACCGCCGCGACCCCGCTGATGCCGCTGCGGATCCTGCGCTCCCGCAACGTGTCCGGCGCGTACGTCGTCCAGCTGCTCACGCTGTCGGCGATGTTCTCGTTCCAGGTGATCGTCGCCCTCTACATGCAGAAGGTCCTCGGGTACGGCGCGCTCGACACCGGTCTCGCGATGCTCCCCGCGGCCGTGGCGATCGGCGCGGTGTCGCTGTTCGTTTCGGCGCGGCTGGCGAACCGCGTCGGCGAACGGCTCGTGCTGATGGCCGGGCTCGTGCTCCTGACCGGCGCGATGCTCCTGCTCACGACCGTGCCGGCGGACGCCGACTACGTCACCGACCTGCTCCCCGTGTTCGTCCTGGTCGCGGGCGCGGGCCTGGTCCTGCCGTCGCTGACCGCGCTCGGCATGTCCAGCGCCCGCCCCGACGACGCGGGCCTCGCGTCCGGGCTGTTCAACACCGTCCAGCAGGTCGGGATGGCGCTCGGCGTCGCGGTCATGACCACCCTGGCGGCGTCCCGGATCGAGAACCTGCGGGCGGACGGGCACGGCGACGCCGCCGCCCTCACCGGCGGATACCACCTGGCGTTCGGCGTCTCGGCCGGCCTGCTCGCCACCGCGTTCGCCGTCGCGCTCCTCGTCCTGCGCCGCCCGAGGCCACCGGTGGACGCCGCGGCGCCCGCCGACACCGCCGTCACCGCCACGAAAGCCTGAAGGAGATCACGATGACCGAGTACGGCCCCGGACAGGGACCCGGCCCCAAGCCCGTCACCGAGGACGAGCTGGCACGGCTGCTCGGCGAGCAGCAGTTCGCCGTCCTGGCCACGAACAAGAAGAACGGCCACCCGCACGTCTCGACCGTCCTCTACGCCTGGGATCCCGCTGAACGCATCGTCCGGATCTCCACGACGGCCGGACGCGCGAAGGTGAAACAACTCCGCGACGACCCGCGCGCCGCGCTCCACGCGTCCAGCGCCGACCACATGTCGTTCGCCGTGGCCGAAGGCACCGCCGAACTGTCCGACGTCACCGAGAAGCCCGGCGACGCGGCCGGGCGGGAACTGCTCGCCATGACCCCGGGCTTCGACGACCCGGCGGACGAGCGGGCGTTCCTCGAGCAGATGGTGAAGGACCGGCGGCTCGTGATCCGCCTGCACGTCACCCGCCTCTACGGGACCGTCCTGGCCGGTTAGTGCGGCAGAAGAAGGAGCAGCAGCGGGAGGCCGGCGATGATCGGGACGGCGACGATGGCGGCGGCACGGGTCGTGCGGGGCAGCGGCTCCGGCTCCAGCAGCCGGTTCACCCGCGCCATCACCGGGATCTTGCCGTGCGTCGCGACACCGAGCGCGCCGGACGGCGCGGCGGCCGGGCTCGCGGCGGCGAACCGCAGCAGCGCGGTCGCCAGGTCGCGGGGCGGCCGGCCCGTGCGGGCCCGGTCGTCGGCGGCCATCTCGATCAGCAGCTCCACCGCGTCCAGGCACCGTGCGACCAGCCCGAACTGCGGGAACACCTGCCGCAGCGACGCGAACGGCAGCAGCACCAGGTCGTGGCGTTCACGGGCGTGGGCGCGCTCGTGCGCGAGCACCGCGGCCAGCTCGCCGCGGTCGAGCAGCGCCAGCGTCCCCGCGCTGACGACGACCTTGGACGATCGGACGCCCGGCACGCAGTACGCCGCGGCGCCCGGATGGTCCAGGACGAGGGTTCCGGGCACGGCCGAGTCACGGCGCGACACCAGCGCGAGCAGCGCCCGGTGCCGCCGCCGGGCCCGCACGACCCGGACCAGCGCGTACACGAGCATGACCAGCAGGACGCCGGTGAGGCTGATGGCCGACAGCAGCGCCGCCACCTGCACGGGGTTGAGCGCGGCGGCCTGGTCGTCGTAAAGGCCGGGCAGCCCGCCGAGGACGCCCTTGCCGTAGGGCAGCAGTGCGAGGCCGAGCAGCGCCCCGATCGTGGCGACGCCCCAGCACAGGCCGAGGGCCTGCCAGAGGGCGATGCCGGTGCGCGGCGTCCGCCACGTCCACCGGGCCCGGGACAGCAGATGCGCCCCGCCGACGGTCCCCAGGGAGATCAAAGCGAGCAGGGCGGCGCCGGTCATGCCGGTGGTTCCTTGCTCGTGAGACCCGCGAGGGTCTCCCGGATCACGTCGATCTCGTCCCGCGACACCGACCGGACGAAGTGGGCGAGGGCCGCGTCGCGGTCGCCCGTCTCGTTCAGTGCGCCCAGCATCAGCTCGGTCACGTACACCTCGCGGCTCGCCACCGGGTGGTAACGCCATGCGCGGCCGTCGCGCTCGCGTTCGAGAAAGCCTTTCTTGGCGAGCCTGTCCAGCACCGTCATGACGGTGGTGTGCGCAAGGTCGCGGTCACCGGCGAGCGCGCGGCTCACGTCACGGGCGGTCGCCGCCTGGCGACCGGCGTCCTCCCGCGCCCACAGGACCTCCATGACCGTGCGTTCAAGCTCTCCCAGACCCTTCACACCAGCCAGATTATCCGACCATGGCGAAGGTCACCACGTCAGGTAGTACTACCGCCCGTAGGAGGCGCCACCAGACCCATCTCATAGGCCATGATCACCAGCTGGACGCGGTCGCGCGCGTCCAGCTTGGCGAGCAGCCGCGCCACGTGCGCCTTCGCCGTCGCCACGCTGATGAACAGCTCCCCGGCGATCTCATGGTTGGACATGCCGCGTCCGACCAGGGTCAGCACTTCGCGTTCCCTGTCGGTGACGCCGTCGGACGGGCGGCGGCCGCTCGCGGGCTCCGGGCCGGGGCGGCGTTCCGGGCGGGCGGCGAACTCCTCGATCAGCCGGCGCGTGACGCTCGGCGCGATCAGCGCGTCCCCGCCCGCGACGACGCGGATCGCCGACAGGATCTCCTCCAGCGCCATGTCCTTGACCAGGAAGCCGCTGGCACCCGCCCGCAGCGACCCGTACACGTAGTCGTCATCGTCGAACGTCGTCAGCATCAGCACGCGCGCCGTCGTGATCCGGCGGGTGGCTTCGATTCCGTCCATGTCGGGCATGCGGATGTCCATGACGACCACATCCGGGCGGACGTCCTCGACCAGCCGGACGGCCTCCGCTCCCGTCCCGGCCTCCCCGACGATCTCCAGGTCGGGTGTGTCGGCGACGAGCACGCGCAGACCGGCACGAATCAGCGGCTGGTCGTCCGCCAGGACGATCCGGATCGTCATCGGACCGCCGCCGGCAGGGGAATCCGCGCCGCCACACGGAACCCGCCTCCCGGACGCGGCCCGGCGGCGAAGTCGCCGCGCAGCAGGCCGACCCGCTCCCGCATGCCGACGAGGCCGTACCCGGCGCCGACGACGCCGCCGCGCCCGTCGTCGTCGATCTCGATGGACAGCTCCTCGTCCCGGTAGTCGATGGCGACCCGGCATTCGTCGGTGCCCGCGTGGCGGACGACGTTCGTCACCGCCTCCTGGACGATCCGGTACGCGGACAGGTCGACGTCCGGCGGCAGCGGCCTCCGCTCACCCCGCCTGCTGATGCCGACCTTCACCCCGGCGTCCTTCGCCGCCTCGGCCAGCCTGTCGAGATCGTCCAGCCCGGGGGCGGGGCCGAGCGGCGCGGAGCCCGGGTCGTCCCTGCGGAGCGCGGTGAGCATCCTTCTCAACCCGGACAGCGTTTCGCGGCTGGTGGCCTCGATGGCGTCCAGCGCGTTCCGCGCCTCCGCCGGCTGCGTGTCGATCACCCGTCCGCCCACGCCCGCCTGGATCGCGATGATGCCGATGCTGTGCGCCACCATGTCGTGCAGCTCACGAGCGATCCGGAGCCGCTCGGCGCTGACGGCCTGCGCCGTCGCCTGCTCGCGCAGCGACTCGGCATGCGCCCGCCGCACCCGGACCGAGTTCCCCGCCATCCAGGTGACGGCCATCGCCAGGACCAAGGTCAAGATCAGGGTGTCGATCGTCGCCGAGATGTTCGAGGACAGGAACGCGAGGACGGAAAGCGACTGCAGGGCGAGCGTCACGACCGCGACGGGAACCGAGATGCGGCGGCGACGGCTCGCCGCGATGTAGCCGACACCAAGATCGGTGATCAGGACCAGCAGGCCGGCGACGACCCCGTTCTGCATCTGCACGAGGGCGGCGATCCAGGCGAAGAGCAGTATCCCGTGGGCCGGCAGCGGGTGCCGCAGGAGGAAAGCCCCGGCCATCACCGTGAGCACCGCCGACGCGAGGACTTCGTAAGCGACGAAGTGGCCTGCACCCTTCATCACGGTCGCGAAGAGGACGAACGGGTAGACGACGACCGCGAACCACAGCAGGGCCGTCCAGGTGACGCGGCGCACTCGGCTCTGCGGCAGGGCGGACATGCGCCGATCGTAACCGCCGCCTCCTTACCGGCACATTGGCCCACGGGCTTAATCCCGTGGGCTACAAGCGCCCTTTGTGAATGTGTCCGGTGGCCCGATGCCCGCCGAGCGTGATCGAAGCCAACGTTATCCGCATGAAGCGCTGGCTGACGTTCGTCCTGGCAATCGAAGTCCTCGGAATCGTGGTCTCTTCTCTCACCTACGATTCACTGGACTTCCGTATCTACTGGCTGGGCGGGAACGCCGTGACGGACGGCACGCGCCTTTACGACGAGCAGCTCGCCGCCCACTGGTACACGAACACGCCGTTCATGGCCACGCTGTTCACTCCCCTGGCCGCCCTGCCCATCACCGTCGCCCGCCTGCTGTGGCAACTCGCTTCGCTGGCCGCATTCATATGGGCTTGCGCGACCACTTTGAAACTGACCGGCCGCAGCGTCCCCCTGAAAGTCGTGGTGGCCGGGGGCCTGCTTCTGGCACCCGTGTGGCACACGTTCTTCCAGGGCCAGGTCAACCTGTTCCTGCTCGCCCTCGTCCTCGCCGACATGCACCGGGTCGCCCGCGGTCGTCCCGCAGGAATAGGCATCGGCATAGCAACCGCAATCAAGCTGACACCGGGCATCTTCATCGTCCTTCTCCTGGTGACGAGACGAACGAAAGACGCCTTCACGGCCGCCGGAGCCTTCGCCGTCTGCACCGTCCTCGCGTACGCCATCGCACCGGACGCGTCCCGTCTCTACTGGCTGCAGACCTTCTACGACACGTCCCGCGTGGGCGTCCCGTACATCAGCAACCAGTCCCCGCTGGGCGTCCTCACCCGCATCTTGAAGGGAACGGCCGAGGTCGGCGCTTGGTACACGGCCATCCCACAGGCCATCGGAATCACCGGGCTCCTCCTGGCGGCCGCATGGGCCAGGCGCGGCGACTGGCTGGCAGCGATAGCCGTGACCGGCATGACCGGCCTCCTGGTCTCCCCCATCTCATGGGCGCACCACTGGGTGTGGATCGTCCCGGCCCTGGCGGTGCTAATCCGCAACAACAACCGAACCATCGCGGTCTGCGGCTACGTCCTGTTCGCTTCGGCCCCCATGTGGTGGACGCCGTACGACCCCGATCCACTCCGCTTCAGCCCGCACCTACTCCTGCTGCCCATCGCCAACTGCTACCTGCTGGCCGGCCTGTTCTTCCTGGCACACATGACCTTCCGCCTCCGTCAGGACGCGTCCACGATCACGAACGAGCCGAGCATGCGCCGCAGCCAGCCGCCCCGAGGCCGCCGTTCGATGCGCCTCGCCCGCACAGCCCGGCGGGACGGGGGCCTGGAGTGCACAGCCGGACGGGGCACCCTGGGGGCCGAGGGCGCGGCCCGTCCGGCCGTGCGGTTCGGGAGGGACGCCCGCGAGTACCGGCCGTAGCGGTCGCGTCCGGTCAACTCCTCCAGCAGGCGCCCGAGCGTCACGGGGTCAGCCGCTTCGACCAGCCGGTCACGACCCGTCCGATCACGCGTGAAAGCCCACCACCGCCCCGTGAACTCCCCCAGCCAGACGCAGCAGCCTGGGAACCGGCGCGCCAGTTCGGCCGCGACCCGCTCGGGCTCCAGGTCGGCCACCGCCCACGGAGTCACCGCTCCTCCCTCGCGGCCAGATAGCCGAGGACGAACACGGCGGCGTCCGTGACCCGGTCGGCGGGCGCGATGGGCTCACCCCACGACGTGTAGTACCAGAACCTGTGGGCGTCGTCCTCCCGTTGCCGACACGAGATCGTGTCGGCGGCGTTCTGCGCGCAGCAGCCCTCGACCTGCGGGTTCGTCACCCGGAGCCCGGAAGCCCCGAGCTCGACGTCGAGCTTGCGTGCGGCCAGATGCGCGGCAAGTGCCGCGAGCCGCACCTCGGTGGCCATACGCTCGTCCATAGCCAGGACCTCGTTTCCTGGTCAGGCCCCGACCCACACGGTGTTCGCGCACCGGGTCGGGGCCGCCTTGTCTTCGGAGGCAGAACGCGTCTCAACTCGTCCCGCGACTGTGAGTAAATCGACATCACAGAGCGCGAGAAAAGATGAGAATGCGGAGACAGACCCGGAGACACCCGGAGACTCGAAAGTCTCCGGGTCCACAAAAGGGGGCACACACGAATGACTGCCCAAAACCCCCCAATATGGGCAGCCCGCCTGCGTGCCGAGCGGGACGCACGAGGCTGGGGTAAACACGAGATGGCCAGGCAACTCCTGCGAGCGGACGGCCTGAAGCGAGGCAATGTGGCCAACCTCTCCCGCCAGATCTACGACTGGGAGAGGGGACGCAACTTTCCCCGAGACTGGGCACACGCGTACGCAAAAGCGTTCAAATTGGACCCCTCCGAACTCTTCTCAACGGGGGAGGTCAAGGAGGCATCCTCTACATATGAGTCCGACCACGATCCCGAGGACGACGACGTGAAGCGCCGCGCCCTCCTCGGCCTACTCGCCACGACGGCCGTCGCCGCCCCGCTCGGCCGCGACGCCGAACGCCTCCGCGCCGCCCTCACCGGCACCCTCACCACCGAAGCCACCGAGCACGACGCCGACGCCTGGGAGCGGGTCGCCCACGACTACGCCAACGAGATCGACCAACTGCCTCCCACCGTGATCCTGCCGGACCTGCTTTCGGACATCACCGAACTCGATCTGCTCCTCTCCCGCGCGAACTCCCCAATCAAGGCCCGTCTCGTTAACACGGCGGCGTACCTGGCCGCTCTCACGGCGTACGAACTGACCAACCTTGGCGATCCCCGCGGCGCTCGGCGCTGGTGGCGCACTGCGGCACACGCAGCGGACGAATCGGGCGACAACGTCACCGCCTCGCACATCCGTGGCAAGGAGGCCGTGCTCTCCCTGTACACGGGCCGCTCAGAGCTGTCCACCCTGGACGCCGCCGAAGAGACCATTGCGGTCAGCCATGGTCGGCACTCCGTCGGTATCGCCAACGCGTACTCGGCCAAAGCACAGGCGTACGCCCAACTCGGTCGCCATGACGAAGCCGAGCAGGCCCTCACTGAGCTCAAGCGAGTGTTCGAGCACCTGCCCGCCAAGGCGACAAAAGACAAGACCACGATGTGGGGCTGGTCCGAGCAACGGCTTCATCACGTCGCAAGTTACGTGCACACGCACTCGGGCGACATCGAGCGTGCCCAGCAGGCTCAGGACGACGCCATCGCGCTCTACCCGGCCAAGAGCTTCCTGGCCCGCGCCCAGATCGAGTTGCATCGTGCAGGCGGCCTCATCAGAACCGGCGACGCCGACACCGGTGCCCGGCACGCCATCCGGGTGTTGGAGGGCCTTCCGTCCACGCACCGCGCCGACGCCATGATCCGCCGCACCGCCTTCACGTCCCTCAACCTCACATCGCCCAAGGACGCCAAGAGGCCAACCGTGCGGGACGCCTACGCGATGCTCGCCACCGCCTAGTGCGGTGTCCACGAACGGACCGGGTCGGCACTCGTTCACTTGCGGCGTGTTGCCCCTATGAGCGCGCCCGAAAGGGCAACACGCCGCAAGTGAACGCACCCGGTGAAGCTTGATGGACAGCGCACTAGCCCCACCCCGGCACAGCGCCGGTCGCCGGGCCCTGCCGATCGGTGGATCCAGGCGAGTCGTTCGTCTCAGCCACGAGCGACGTCGGGGACGCCTGACAGGACGGCCAGCCGGAACTTGGTCTCGTCCTCGGTGTCCGGGGCCGCCGTCAGGATGACGATCTTTCGTTCCGCGTCGCCGTCGGTCATGACGTCGCAGTCCACCGCGATCGGCCCGACGGCGGGATGTTCGACGATCTTGTGGTCTTCGCGATGTGCGCCGACCGCGCCGGAGGCCCACAGTTCGGCGAAGCGTTCGCTGCTCGTGGCGAGTCCGTGGATCAGGTCTGTCAGGCGGGTGCTGCCGGGGAAGCGTCCCGTGGCGCGGCGCAGGTCGGACACGACTGCGGACTCGACCGTGTCCTGGGCGAGCGAGGTCACGGGCCAGTGCGACAGGCGTGGACCTTCGCCATCCGTCGAGAAGGTGTCGCGGGCGAAGTTGCGGAGCTGCGGCGGCGTCGAGGACGGGTCGCCCAGGAGCCCCGCCCAGCCGCGGTTCCACCAGATCAGGTGCCAGTCCGCGGCGAAGACCGCGGCGGCGGTGTCGTCCAGCCGGTTGAGGAGGCGGCGGAGACCGGGCGGGATGTGGTCGGAGATCTCCCCGCCGGCCGGGGGGACGAGTCCTGCGAGCCGATAGAGATGATCCCGCTCGGCGTCGGTGAGCCGCAGGGCGCGAGCGAGCGCGGCGGCGACCTGCGCCGAGGGGGTCGTGGCGCGCCCCTGCTCCAGCCGCACGACGTAGTCGACCGAGATCCCGGCGAGTTCGGCGAGCTCCTCCCGGCGCAGCCCCTTCGCCCGGCGCGCTCGCCCAGTCGGCAGCCCGGCCGCCGCCGGAGAGATGCGGTCTCTCCAAGCGCGCAACGTCGCACCCAGCGCCGTCTCGTCAGCGGTCATGTATCGATTCTCACCCGTGACCACCTGTTGAGGGTGGTACCGCTGTTCCTACCGTCGTCCCGTCTCTGGTCACGGGCTCGACCGTCGGCGAATGTCGGTGGCATGAGCATTTCCTTCTCCCACGACCATGTCGGACTCAGCGTGACTCCCGAGGATCTCGACGCCACCATCGAGTGGTACTCGGGCAAGCTCGGCTTCACCGTTGACCAGCGGTTCGACTCGCACGGCACGACGTTCATCTACATCGTCAGCGGCGACGTCAAGATCGAACTCCTCGCAGGCGCGTCGCACCGCCAGGCACCGACCGGCGACGTCCTGACGAGCATGGACCCGGCGCGGCTACACCACTTCTGCATCGCCGTCGACGATCTCGACGCGGCCGTCTCCCGACTGCGCGACCTCGGCGTGGAGCTGATCGGCGGGCCCATGGCGATCGCGGAAATCGGTCAGCGCATCGCGTTCATCACCGACAACCTCGGCAACATCATCGAGCTCGCCGAGCCCGGAACCTGGCCCGCCGGTCGGCAGAACCCCATCACCCCCTGAGACGACTCGCCATTTCTCGCGCCGTCGCCGTAACGCTGGGGCGGATCCGGACATCTGCTCAAATGAAAGTCGCGAAGGGGGACGGTGTGGCTCACTCCTCGAACGATGAGCGGCGCCGCGAGGAGATCTTCGAGGAGATCTACCGGGCGCACTACGACGCGGTGGCCCGTTATGCGCTGCGCCGGGCCCGGTCGCCCGACGACGCCGTCGACGTCATCGGCGAGACGTTCCTGACGGCCTGGCGCCGGCTGGACGACCTGCCGGACGGCGACGGCGCCAGGCTGTGGCTCTACGGTGTGGCCCGGCGCGTGCTGGCCAACCACCGCCGCGGGGCGGCCCGGCGGGAGCTGCTGGCCACCCGGCTGCGCGGGGAGTTCGCCGAGGCCGCCCCGGCGCGGCCGGCGGAGACCGTCGCGGTGCGGGCCGCCTTCGGGCGGCTGTCGGACGACGACCGGGAACTGCTGTCGCTGACCGGCTGGGAAGGGTTGTCGCCCGGCGAGATCGCCGAGGTGCTGGGCTGCCGCGCGGGCGCCGTCCGGGCCCGGTTACACCGGGCGCGCAAGCGGTTCGCCCGTGCGCTTGCCCGGGAGGGCGTGGACGTGGAGCGGTACGGAGCTCGGGCGGTGGCGATGGCGGAGGGGGCACTCGGATGAGCCTCGAACAGATCATCAAGGACCTGGAGCCGGCGCACGTCGTCCCGCCGATGGGCGCGGGCTCGTCCGAGCTGCTGCACGAGATCACCGCGACCCCGCGAGAGACCGCGCGGAGGAGCCCTTGGACGTCGGCGCCGACGATCCTGCCCCGGGCCGTCGCCCGGCTTCGGCTTCGGCTTCGGCTTCGGCTCACGGTACCGCTGGTCGCCGGGCTGGCGGCGGTCGCCGTCCTGACGAGCTGGTTCCTGCCGGGCTCGACCGGCCTCGGCCCGGAGCCCGCCGCGGCTCTGGACATCAGGAAGGAGGGCGGCTACTACATCATCACGGTGAAGGACGCCTTCGCCGATCCCGAGCGCTACCAGCGGCAGCTCGGGGACCTCGGCCTGGACATCTCGCTGGAGGTCCAGCCGGTGTCCCCCGGGCTGGAAGGGACGATCTTCACCCCGTACGACCCGCGGACCAACAGGCTGGCGCCGCCGGAGCAGGTGCACCCGGCCGACGGGCTCATCCATCCGATCGAGCGGCCCGGGGACTGCGCCAGAGCCACCCGCTGCACGATCGGCCTGCGGATCCCGGTGGACTTCCGCCCCAACCCGGACTGGCAGTCCATGCCCACCATCTCCCTTGGGCGCAAGGCCCGTCCAGGGGAGCGCTACAAGGGCTTCGGTCCGCTCAACAATCCCGGGGAGCCGCTTGAGTGCCGGCAGCTCATCAACAAGACGGTCGATCAGGTGCGCGCCATGCTGCTGGAGCGCGGCGTGACGGTCGGTACGTTCGCCGTCCCCGGGCGCGGAAGCCGGTCCTGGGCGCCCGGTTCCTGGTACGTCGCGACCGGCTGGCTCAGCGAGCCCGGTAAGGCGGTGCTCGTCACCGATGAGAAACCGTTCCGCGGAAAGCGGGTGAGCAGCGGACGGTCGTCGCTGCTGACCGGACAGTGCCCCGGCGGCTGACGCCGGCTCCCGTCCCGCCCCGCACCATCACTTCGCCCCGCCATGCGCCGGAGACGCCAGGGGCGGATACCGGCATGCCGATTTCTCGGAGGAGAGCCATGAAGTCCAAGCACGTCTCGAAGCTGCTGGCGGTCCCTCTGCTGCTGCCGATGGTGGCGTGCGGCACCCCGCCAGGGGACCAGGGGATCGCCGGTGCGGGCGGGGCGAAGTCGACCGCGCCGGGCGCGTCCGCGTCGCCGTCCGTCGATCCGGGCACCGCGCGGCTCCGGTGGGCGCGGTGCCTGCGCGAACAGGGCGTCGGCATGCCCGACGACCCCAAGGATCTGCCGGAGGGCGGCCTGGCGATCCCGGAGAAGGCGGAGCAGGCGTGCAGGCGGCACCGGCCGCAGGGCAGGACCATCGACATGGACGACCCCGAGGTCCGTGACCGGTTCGCCCGGTTCGCCGCGTGCATGCGGAAGCACGGCTTCGACATGCCCGACAACGCTCCCCCGAACATTCACGAGAAGGACCCGCGGAAGTGGGCGTCCGCCTCGAAGTACTGCGACCACATCCTGCGGGAGCAGAGCCGATGAGGTTCAAGCGGAGCCTGGTCGCGGGAACCGCGGCCACAGCGGTCCTGGCGATCGGCGGCACCGCGCTCTCCGCCGGGGACGCAGGCGACGGCCCGGCCGCCGCACCGCCGCCCGCCCTGGACTCCGCACCCATCACCCGTGGCGACCTGGTCGACACGGAGACGGTCGGCGGCGCACTCATCTACACCGGTGAGCGCAAAGTGATGGGCGCCGCAGAGGGGACGGTGACCTCGATCCCCGCGCCCGGCCAGGTGATCGAGCAGGGCGAGGCCCTCTACCGGGTGGACCGCCGCCCGCTCACGCTGATGTACGGAAAGCTGCCCCTCTACCGGACGCTGCGTCCCGGCATCGGCGACGGACCCGACGTCCGGCAGCTCGAACGGGCGCTGCGCGCACTCGGACACGGTGACGGGATGACCGTGGACCGGCACTTCTCCGCCGCCACCGCGCGGGCCGTGCGGGACTGGCAGGACGACTCCGGCCTGGACGAGACCGGCGAAGTGGACGCCGCGCAGGTCGTCTTCCTCCCCACGGCGGTACGGGTCGCCGAGGCGAAGGCGGCCCTGGGCGACACGGTCGGCGCCGGGACGCACGTCCTCACGGTCACCGGCACCCAGCGTCTCGTCCACGTCGATCTCAAGGTGAGCGACCGTCGCCTGGCGCGGAAGGGCACCCGCGTCACCGTCGAACTACCGGGCGGCGGCACCGTACCGGGGCGGATCGCCAAGATCGGCACGGTCGCCGAGAAGGACCCCGCGCAGCAGGGCCCCACCGGCACCGGGCAGGCCGGGGAACCGACGATCGACGTCGAGATCGAGCTGACCGGTGACAAGGACACCGGCGGGCTGGACCAGGCGCCGGTGAACGTCAGGTTGGAGAGCGAGCGCCGCGAGCGGGTCCTGACCGTGCCGGTCGAGGCGCTGCTCGCGCTGCGCGAGGGCGGCCTCGGCGTGGAGGTGCTCGGCCCCGGCGGCGGACGGCGGTTCGTCGCCGTGCGCACCGGCGCCTACGGCGGCGGGCGCGTGGAGATCTCCGGCCCGGGGCTGGCCGAGGGGATGCTGGTCGGGGTGCCGCGCGAATGATCGTCGAGGTCTCCGGCGTCACCAAACGCCACAGCGCGCGCGTCCACGCCCTCCGCGGGGTGGACCTGGCCATCGAGACAGGCGAGCTGGTGTCCATCGCCGGTCCGTCCGGCTCGGGCAAGTCGACGCTGCTGCACCTGATCGGCACCCTCGACCGGCCGTCGTCGGGCCGGGTCCGGATCGCCGGCCACGACACCGGCGGCCTGTCCGACCGCGGGCTGTCGGCACTGCGCGCCGCGCACATCGGGTCCGTCTTCCAGCAGTTCCACCTCGACCCCGGCGCCACCGCGCTTGACAACGTGGCCGACGGGCTCCTCTACACCGGTCCCCCACCGGCCGAGCGACGCGACCGCGCCAGGGCCGCTCTTCACCGGGTCGGTCTCGGCCACCGGCTCGACCACCGTCCGGATCAGCTCTCCGGGGGCGAGCGGCAGCGGGTGGCCATCGCCCGCGCGGTGGTGGGCGACCCGCCGCTCCTGCTGGCCGACGAGCCGACCGGCAACCTCGACTCGGCCGCCGGCGCCGAGGTGCTCGGCCTGCTCCGCGACCTGCACACCGCCGGCACCACCGTCGTCGTGGTCACCCATGACGCCGAGATCGCCGGCAGATGCCCGCGGCGGGTCCGCATACGCGACGGCGCCGTGCTCACCGACCTGCGAGGAGACGCCCGATGACCCGGAAACACGAAACGGCCGCGTCCGCCGGGGCCGCCCGGCCGCTGCGCCCCGCCCGGCTGCGCCCACGGGACATCGTCCGGGTCGGCCTCGCCGGGCTGCGCGCCCGCCGCGCCCGCACCGTGCTGTCGGCGCTCGGCATCGCCCTCGGGATCGCCACGATGGTCTCGGTGATCGGGATCTCCGCGTCCAGCCAGGCGGGGCTGCTGCGCACGCTGGACGCGCTGGGCACGAACCTGCTGCGGGTCCGGCCCGCCGACTCGATCACCGGGGAGCCGGCCCGGCTGCCGTCCGACGCCGCGGCCCGGGTGCGCAGGATCGGGCCGGTCGGCACGGCGAGCGCGACCGGCGAACTCGACGCCACCGTCCGCCGCACCGATCGCGTCCCCCCGGTGGAGACCGGCGGGATCCTCGTGCAGGCGGCCGACCTCGACCTGCTGCGCACGCTGGACGGCGGGACGCGTGCGGGTGTCTGGCTCAACGAGGGGACCGCCCGGTACCCGGCCGTCGTCCTCGGCTCGGTCGCCGCGCAGCGGCTCGGCATCGACCGCACCGGCGTCCAGGTGTTCATCGGCGGCCGGTGGTTCACCGTGACCGGCATCCTGCACCCCCTTCCCCTGGCCCCGGAGATCGACCGGTCGGCACTGATCGGCTTCCCCGCCGCCCAGCGGCATCTCGGCTTCGACGGGCACCCGACCACGCTCTACGAGCGGTCCACCGAGGAATCCGTGGCGGCCGTCCGCGAGGTCCTGCCCCGCACGATCGACCCGGAGACCCCGGAGAACGTCGCAGTCTCCAACCCTTCGGACGCGCTGGCCGCCCGCGCCGCCACCGCGGGCGCCTTCACCGGCCTCCTGCTCGGCCTGGGCGCGGTCGCCCTCCTGGTCGGCGCGGTCGGCATCGCCAACACGATGATCATCTCGGTGCTGGAGCGGCGCCGCGAGATCGGGCTGCGCCGTGCCCTCGGCGCCACCCGCGGGCAGATCCGCACGCAGTTCCTCGCCGAGTCACTGCTGCTGTCGGGGCTCGGCGGCGCCGCGGGCCTGGCCGCCGGTTCCCTGGTCACCACCGGCTACGCGATGCTCAGGAACTGGCCGCCCGTGATCCCCGAGTGGACCCTCGCCGCCGCACCGGCCGCCACCCTCCTCGTCGGCGCGCTCGCCGGCCTCTACCCCGCCGCACGCGCGTCCCGACTACCCCCCACCTCAGCCCTGACATCCCCGTAACCCCCGCGGATCTTGGGCGCCGTCCAGGTAGGTGGACCGGGCGGGCGCGACGGCACGGCGGACGCTCGGAGTCCACGGCGGTCACTTTCCGGAGGTTTCGCGGATCTTCTCCACCAGCCGCCATACGGCGCTCGAAGGGTTGGGCGGCAATCCGTCGCCGTCATGCAACCTGCGTGCCCTTTCACATGCGTCCCCGACGCCACCCTCGAAATCCTCGAATCTCGTTGCCGCCTTCGACCACCCGGGACGCAGTGCCTTCAACATCTTCTCCGCCTCCCTCGCCGACTGGAAGGGACCGGTGTGATCTTTAGAGTGCAAGATCAGCCACAGTTCAAAGGACGGAGACGAGAACGCCAGGCTGATGTCGGAGCCCTGCGCTTCCTTGATCACCTCGTTGACGAGCCCGTCGTCCAACTCGGTGTCGAGGACACACCAGATCTCGTCGTACTCGTCCCCACTGCGGCGCCTGGCCTCCCACACCAGGGCGACATGATCGCAGCCGGGCGCATCGATGGAGAGCTGTGGCCCCAGGCGTGTCCGCATACCGGCGAAGTATTGCTTCTCGGTCTTGCCTCGCACAGGATGAGCAGGCTCCGCCGCTCTGCCCGTGTCCCGCCAGGCCGGCGGCGCAGGTCGGTTTGTGTGCTGAACGCTCGAGCAGGACGCCCGGCCGGCTTACGACTCCTCGGAGACATCGCCGGAGTCCTCCCTTGCGGCCAGGGCCGCAGCGAACAGCTCGTCATTGATCTGAGGCACTGCCCCGTAGCGGCCCGCGAGGTACCGGCGCTCGCGGTTCTCCTCACTTCGTGGCTTGAACTCGGATACGGGGAAGAGTTCGGTCGCTCCGCACTCGTCCTTCTCCGTGAACCAGATGTGGTCACGCAGCAGGACGTCCTCGCCCCGTATGCGCCCGAGAAGCGTTGCGTCATGGCTGGTGAAGATCAGTTGCGCTCCCCGAGTGTTGATCTGCGGGTCACGGAACAACTTGATCACCTGTGCCGCCAGAAACGGATGCAGGCTTGAATCCAGCTCGTCGACCACGAACGGGGTCCCCAGATCCAGGGCCCTGAATGCCGAGCGGCCCAGCCGGTACAGGAACTTGGTTCCCGTCGACTGCTCCGACAAGCTCAAGGTCGCCTCGCCGTCCGCGCCTTGATGCTGAAAGTGCAGGCGCTTCCGGCGCGGCGGCGGCTTTCCCTCACCGGCCCATGTCGCGTTTATGCGAGCCGCGTATTCATCATCGCTTTCGTCGAGCATCACGGCGTCGACGATTCCCGTGTCCGCTGCACGCAGCAGATCAGTTATGCGTTCGGTGGCCTGAACGACGGGCCCCGAGGTCAGCGGACCGTACTCTCTGCTCGACGTTCGCCATGCAATCCTTTGGAACCACTCATAAATCGGACGGAGAATTTGCTGTTTGGATCGCGCGGCCACAGAGAGGAAGAGGACATTAGGTTCGGTAAGCTGTTCAGCCTGCCGTAGCCCCTTGGGTGAATGCTCGCCATACTCGTAGACGTCGCCGCGTCGATGGAAGACGGTTCGTCTCTTCTTGAGCGGATAGCTGTACATCCACTCTTCGATGATTCGTACGTCGTCGAGGGCGAACCCATAGGTGTGGCGCACCCCATCGATTTCCACATCTACCACGAAGGTGGACGGTTCCGCGAGCATTCCTTCGTCCAACGCAAATGGATGGCGCTCGATCCCGCCGCCCGGTTCGTTCTCCCTGAAGGACCAGCGCACCAGGTTGGCCATGTACTGGAACGCGTCGAGCACGTTGGACTTGCCCGAGGCGTTCGCACCGAAGATTCCCGTGACCGTCAACGCCTCCCACGGGGCGTCGTCAGGCTGGTCGGACGCGTAGACGGGCGTGAGCAGCAACTGTTGCTCAGAACGCAACGAGCGGTGATTCGCCGCACGGAAACTCAGCAGCATCGGCTCGGTGACCTCCGGTCCAGCGGGGTTACAGCCTCAAGTTTGCAGGAAACCCGCATCCAAGCATAGCCACTGCATGTCCACAGGGATGGAGGAGAAGCAGGCACACACGGGCGGCTAGAGGAGCGCCTCGCTCAGCGCCGCACTCGTCTCGGCGGGACGTCTGGTGATGGCGGCGGCGTCACAGGCGGGTGCCGGCGAGCACCAGGGCTACGTCGATGTTGTCGCGAGTGGCGTTGGAGTAGGGGCACGTCTGGTGTGCGGTCTTGACCAGTTCGGCCGCCTGCTCGGGGGTGAGGGAGGGTAGGGAGATCCGCAGCTCGACCGATAGCTGGAAACGGCCGCCGTCGGCGGGGACGAGTGAGACGGAGGCGTCGATCTCTGCGTCGTCCGCCTTGAGGTTCTCACGTTGGCCGACGAGGGCCAGGGTGGTGCCGAAGCAGGCGGCGTAGCCGACAGCGAAGAGTTGTTCGGGGTTGGCGCCCTCGCCGTCGCCGCCGAGTTCCTTCGGCAGGCGCAGGTCGAGGTCGAGCCGTCCGTCGAGCGTGCGCCCGTGGCCGTTCCTGCCCCCGGTGACGTGCGCCTCCGCCGTGTAGAGCGCTGCGGTCATCCCGAACTCCCCTCGTAGCTACTTCTATATGAAGTCTTAACTTCAGAAAGAGGAAGCACAAGTGGGTGTCGACGACGGAAGGGCGGCGTGATGATTTCGTGACCTGAACCACAGCGGATACACACTGCGGGGGCCTTGAGTGTGTATTGTGTGGCCCATGGCGAGACTCAACATCACGCTCCCTGATGAGCTTGCCGCCACGTTGCAGGGGCTCGCCGAGGAGAAGAAGATCGCCTCGGTGTCCGGGTTCCTCGCTGACGGGGCGCGGCTCAAACTGGCCTTCCTGCGGGACGCGTCCACCATCGACGACCTGTTCGGCCCGCCGAGCCCGGACGAGCAGGCCATGGTGGACCGGCTCGTCGAACGTGGCGTCCCGGACCGCCGGGACGTCGCGTGATCACCGGTCACGTCTTCGACGCGACCGCTCTACTCGACCTGGCCACCGGCAAGACGATCTATGTCCGTGCCCGGCTGCGCGCCTCCATCGCCCAGCACGCCACGATCGTCATCCCCGCCACGTCGCTGGCGCGTGCCTGGCAGCTCGTCCCCGACCACGGCCGCGCCGTCCTCGAACGGCTGCCCGGCATGCAGGTGGTGCACGTGGACGACCTCGACGACGTGATCGCCCAGCAGACGGGGCTGCTCGTCACCACGATCCCCAGCCTCGGGATGGACGCGGCGCAGGCCGCCTGGTCCGCGCGCTGGCGGCGCTGGCCGCTGATCACCGCGGAACCCGACGTGTACGAAGGCGTGCCGGGCGTCCGAGTCGAGCAGATACCTTGACTTCCTCCTCTCCCAGAAGTGAAGGGAGGGGATTCCTACGGCTCGCGCCGTGGGTGTTTCTGCTTCGCGGCCGACTGCGGAAGGGAGGGCCCTTGCCGTCTGACATCAGCTCCACAGACCTCGCCCGGGTCGCCCCGGGCTACGGCTCGACCAGCCGCAAGGATGTTCTTGGCCGCGTTGATGTCCCGGTCGTGCCGGGTGCGGCAGCCCGGACACGTCCAGTGCCGGGTCGACAAGCTCAACTGCGCGAGCAGATGCCCGCAGTGCGAGCAGGTCTTGGACGAGGGATACCAGCGGTCGATGACCACCAGGGTCCGTGCGGCGCGTTCGGCCTTGTACTCCAGCATGCGCCGGAACTCGCCCACCCGCAGTCGGAGATGGCGCGGGCCAGGCTGCGATTCTTGACCATGTTGGCGACCGCGAGGTCTTCGATCACGATCACGTCCGCTTGGCGGACGAGGGTGGTGCTGGTGCGGTGCAGGAAATCGGCACGGGCGTTGCGGACTTTGCGGCAGGCGGCGGCGACCTTGGTCTTGGCCTTGCGGCGGTTGGCCGAGCCGGGCCGTTTGCGGGCCATGCGCCGCTGGTACCGGGCCAGGTTGCGCTGCTTCTGGTCCAGGTGGCGGGGGTTGGCGATGCGGTTCCCATCGGAGGTCACCGCGAAGTCCTTGACGCCCAGGTCGATGCCGATGGCGTGCCCGGCGGCCGGCAGCGGCTCGGGCTCGCCGGTGCCGGTGCCGGTGCCGGTGTCGACGGCGAAGGTGACGTACCAGCGGCCGTCGGGGTCCCGCGAGATCACCACCATCGTCGGGTTCAGCGCGGCCAGATCCACGTCCTCGAACGACCACACGAATACCAGCGGCGCGGTGGTCTTGGCCATCCGCAGCTCACCGTCGCGCATGCGGAACGCCGAGCGGGTGCAGTGCGCGGACTGCCGGGATGTGCGGGTTTTGAAGCGTGGGTAGCGGGCGCGTCCGGCGAAGAAGTGGGCGAACGCGGCGTGCTGGTGCCGCAGCGCCTGCTGCAGCGGGACCGAGGAGACCTCGTTCAGGAACGCCAGTTCCGGGGTCTTCTTCCAGGCGGTCAGCGCGGCGTCGGTCTGCTTGTAGGAGGTCCGCTTGCGGTCGGTGTGCCAGGCGCGGCGGCGTTCGGCGAGGGTCTTGTTCCACACCAGGCGGACGCAGCCGAACGTGCGGCCGAAGAGGGCCGCCTGCTCGGGGTCGGGGTAGGCCCGGCACTTGTACGCGGTCCGCATGACCGCCACTTTACCCACCGATTGTGTGCGAGTGGGGACTCTCGGTTGTCAGAGGGCTCGGTTTCCGGACCGTCCCGGCTGCGTCGGGCCGCTCCTGACCGAGTCCGGATTCCTCTCCGGCCTGAAGGCCGAAGCATCCACCGGAGGATCAGGTGACGGACGCGGAGCGGCCGGACACGGGGATGCGCGTGCTCGGGTTCATCCTCCTCGGCTGCGGTGTCCTGGCCGTCGGACGGGCGGTGAGCGGCTTCGGCGACTGGCGGTCGGCCGTGCTGTGGGCCGGCATGGGCGTTCCGCTGCTGCTCGGCGGGCTGCTCTTCAACGGGTGGTTCGCCGACCTGTGCGGGGCCCTGGCGTGGACGCTGCCCGCCACCATCCTCTTCGCCGGGGTCGTCCTGCTCGTCGACCCGGACTACGCGTCCCGCCTGGACGGCCCCAAGAACCAGATGGACGCCGGCTGGCAGTCCTATGGCCTCGGTGTCCTGTTCCTGCTCCTCGGGGCCGCCGGAGTGGCCGGGTGGGCGTACGCCGTCAGGAGGGCCCTGGCCCGCCGCCGAGCCTAGGCGGGGCGCCGACGCGGACTCACGTCGGCTCAGGTCGCCGAAAGATCAGCCATCAACCGTGGGGTGCGTCATCTGCCCTTACGCGTTCGATCGTGGGCGCGACGCGTTCGGCGCGACGGTCCGCGGTGGGCGCGGCCCAGAGGTAAGCCAGGCCGTTCGCTCCGAGCCGGCGCTCGGCTTCAAGGACGGCGAAGAGGGTGCGGGCGCCGAGCACTTCCGCGACCTTGCGATCCGCCCGGTAGAGCCAGCCCCGGTAGTGCACGATGATCACTGCCACCGTGATGGCCGGGAATCCGTACACAATGAGTTCTCGCCACCAGGCGGGGGCGCCCACGCTGAACCCCTGGATGACGAATCCGCAGATATTTACTGCTACCACGCTCAGGAAAGCCCGTGCGAGGAAACCGCGGCGGAGTGTGAAACCGGCCATCCCGGACGCCAGTTCCCCCTCCAGTTCGTCCGGCTCGAGCCGCTCCGACGCCGGACCGATCACGAGCACGAGTCTTCTCCTCCACATTTTCGCTCGGACGCCGAGCCGCATCGACCGCGGCACCCAGCCGGAGGTGACTTTGGGAGGCCGGATGGAGAACTGCGCGGCGAGGCGACCGGTCACCATCTCGATGGCCTGAAGATCCATGGCGAGCATCATTTCAGGTCAAAGGCGGCGTTCAGGGCAAAGTTCGCCAGCATCCCTCCAGACCCGTTTCGGGGAGCCGGCACGCCGTAGGGCAGCGCGAGGTATCACGGGTCGCCGCTGAGTCCCATCAGCGTCGGAGTGGACCGGCCGGGGACGCGGTGACGACCCAGACGGAGCCCGGAATGCGGACGCCCTCGGCGGTCTCGAATTCCGTGAGCGCGGCTCGGACTTCGGCGCGAATGCGGGCGATGGTCGCGTCGTCCACATTGCGCAGGTTGTGGCGCGTCGGGCCCATGGAGAAGAGGAAGTCGGTGGCGCTTTCTGCGTCGGCGCCGAACGTCATGGAGGCCTCGACGGGGGCCACGTCGATGTCGGTGAATCCTGCGGCGGCGAGGACCTCCCGGATGCGGGCGGGGTCGAGCAGGGATCCCATGCCCGTCGCGGCGGGGGACGCCTCGCGCAGGAACGGTGAGAGCGCGGCGGTCGCACGGGCGTAGGCGCTGTCCGGGCCGCCGGGCTGCGGGCCGAGGAACGCGAGCCGGCCGCCCGGCGCGAGCGCCCGACGGAGATTGGCGAAGGCCGCGACGTGGTCGGCGAAGAACATGACGCCGCCGCGGCTGAGGACGACGTCGAACCCCCTGGCGGGGAACGGGTGCACCTGCGCGTCGCCCTGTTCGAAGGTGACGTTGCCGATGCCTTCCGCGTCGGCGTCACGGCGGGCGCGCTCCAGCATGGGCGCCGAGATGTCGATTCCGACGGCGTTTCCGCCGTGGGCTCGCCGCGCGGCGAGGAGCGTCGTCTGGCCGGTTCCGCAGCCGACGTCAAGGATCCGGTCGCGGGACGTGATGCCGGCGGCGGCGAACAGCGGCGCGTTGAACTCTCCCATCATCGCGTTGTAGGGCTCGGGGTTCCCGGCCCAGATCATGCCCTCCCAGCCGTTCCATGCCTCTGCCTGCTGACGGTTGGCGACGTCCATGACTTCTCCCTCATCTGACTAGAGTCCAGCTCTAGAGTTCAACTCTAGATATAAGCTCCAACCATGGCTGAGGTCAAGCGGAGCCGGGACGAGAAGTCGCGGGAGACACGGCGGCGGATCATCGACGCGGCCGGGGCGCTCTTCGTCGAGCAGGGGTACGGGGCGACGAAGCTGCAGGAGATCGCCGACCGGGCGGGCGTGGCGGTGCAGACGATCTACTTCGTCTTCCGGAACAAGCCCGCGCTGCTCAAGGCGCTGGTCGACGTCGCGATCGCGGGCGACGACGACCCCGTCCCGACGATGGGCCGGCCGTGGTTCGCGGAGGTCACGGGGGCCCCGACCGCCGAGGCCGCACTGGCCGCGCTGATCGCCGGCACCCGCGGGACGCTGGAACGGGTCGCGGCCATCAACGAGATGGCCAAGGCCGCCGCGGCGACGAACCCGGAGATCAAGGAACTGTGGCCGGACCAGGACGACCCCCGGTACACGGTGATCTCGACGGCGGCGAAATCCCTCGTCGAGAAGCCCGGCGTCCGGCCGGCCGTCTCCGCGGGCGAGGCGGCGGACGTCCTCTACGCCCTGCTCAGCCCGGAACTCTTCCTCGTCCTGACCCGCGACCGCGCGTGGCCGCCGGACCGGTGGGAGCGGTGGGCGTACGACACACTCCGCACCCAGCTGCTCGACGACCCCGCCCCGGACGGCGCGTCAGCGCGTTAGCTCCAGCTCCAGTTGCTCGCCGGCCGGTTCCGGCGACGGCGGCGGGGAGGACGGGACGGCGGGACGGCCCCGGCCCGGCCACCACCAGTTGGCGTGGCCGAGCAGGCTCATCAGCGCCGGGACGAGGACGAGCCGGACGATCGTGGCGTCGACCGCGACGGCGACCGCGAGGCCGAGGGCCATCATCTTGACCATCGGGTCGGGCTGCGGGACGAAGCTGGCGAACACGAAGATCATGATGAGCGCGGCCGAGGTGATGAGCCGGGCGGTGGCGCCGATCCCGATCACGACGGACTCGTGCGGGTCGCCCGTCCGCTCGTACTCCTCCTTGATCCGCGACAGCAGGAACACCTCGTAGTCCATGGACAGCCCGAAGATCAGCGCGAACATGAACAGCGGGATGAACGACATGATCGGGATGGCCTGGTCGAGGCCGAGCAGGCCGATGCCCCAGCCCCACTGGAAGACGGCAGTGACGACGCCGAAGGAGGCGCCGATCGACAGCAGGTTCATCAGCGCCGCCTTCACCGGGACGACGATCGACCGGAACGCGATGACGAGGAGCAGCAGCGCGACGCCCACGACCGCGATGACGACGGTGAGCATGCGGTCCCCGACCGTCTCGGCCAGGTCGATGATCGCGGGGTTCTCGCCGCCGAGGTAGATCTCCGCCCCCGGATGCTCGTCCCGCACCGCGGGGATCTCCACGGTCCGGAGCCGGTGGACGAGGTCGGTGGTCGTCTCGGCATGGGGCGCGTCCCGCGGTGTGACCCGCACGATCGCGGTCGTCCCGGTCACGATGGGCTCGCCTGCGAAGACGACGCCGGGCGCCTCGGACAGGGCCCGCCTCAACTCCTGAGCGAGCAGGACCGCGCGCTTGTCGGGCTTCTTGCTCGTGTCGGGTGCGCCCTTGGGACGGGACTGCCCGGTGGGCGACGGGCTCGGTTCCGGGACCGCGGGCCCGGTGAGACCGGTCAGGCCTTGCATCCCGTCGACCGTGGGCACCGTCCGTTCGGGTTTGTCGCGCTCGCCCTCCCCGGGCACCTTCGCGACGACCACGAACGGGCTGTAATGCCCGGCGCCGAACTCCTCGGCGACGATGTCGTAGGCTTGGCGGCTCTCCATTTCCGACGAGGACATGCTGTCCGCCATCACACCGAACCGCAGGCTCAGCGTCGGGACGGAGAGCGCCAGCAGGACGAGCGTCGCCACGATCGCGTAGGGCCAGGCATGCCGGTCCACGTGCCGTCCCCACCTCATCCAGCGGTGCGAACTCCGGTCCGGGCGGACGCGCGGCAGCTTGTAGCGGTCGATGCGCTCCCCGAGCGCCCCGAGGATGGCGGGCAGCAGGGTCAGCGCGGCGGCGACCATGATGGCGACCGCGAGAGCGGTGGTGATCCCGATCCGGCCGATGAACTCGATCCCGGACAGGAACAGCCCGCAGATCGCGAACACGACGGTGCCGCCCGCGAAGACGACGGCGTGCCCCGAATGGGCCATGGCGCGTCCGACCGCGGTCTCGACGTCGTCGCCCTCGGCGAGCTGCTGCCGGTAGCGGGTGACGATGAACAGCGCGTAGTCGATTCCGGCGCCGATGCCGAGCATCGCCGCCACCATCGGCGCCGTCGGCGCGATCTGGAACAGCGACGCCAGGAAATGGATCAGCGAGTACGAGACGGCCAGGGCGCAGAGCGACACCAGGATCGGGATGCCCGCCGCGAAGTACGACCCGAACGCCAGCAGCAGCACGCCCATGGCCAGGAAGATCCCGACGCCCTCCTGCGGGCCGCCCTTCGGCTGGTTGAGGATCATCGCGACGATGCCGCCGAACTTCACGTCCACCCCGGCCAGCCGCGCGGGCGCGACGGCCCGGTTCAGCTCGTCGAGGTCGGCGGCGCTGACGTCGCTCATCGTCCCGGTGAAGTTGAGCCGGACGACGACCGCGTCGTCGGACTTCAACCCGCCCATGCCCTGCACGTAGGGGTTCTCGGTGAACGCGACCCGGTCGAGCTTGGAGATGTTCTCGATCGACTCGCCGATGGTGAGCGCGACGCGCCAGTCCACCGGACTGGCCTGGCGGGTCTCGTGGAAGACGACGGTCGCGGTCGGCCCGGTCATCGCCGGGAAGTCCTGGGCGAGCGTGTCGATGGCGCGCTGGGTCTCGGTGCCGGGCAGCGTGCTCTGCTGGACGAACATGCCGCCGTGCAGGATGCCGAGGACGCCCGCGCCGAGCATCACGACGAACCACAGCTCGAAGACGGCGCGCCGCCGCCGCACGCAGAGCCGCCCGAGCGCCTCCAGGAACCGCGCGATTCTCCCGGGGTCGCCCGACCGTCCCGCCGCCTCGCCGGAGGGGCCCGCACCGCCCGCAGAAAACCGCGCCATGTTCGCAGAGAACACCCATTGCGTGCAGTTTTGCAATAGATGCAACTTTGCAGTCATGGTAACGTCCGTCACATGGACGGCAGGACCGGCGTGAACGGCGGTCAGGACACCGCGCGGACGAGCCTGCGGGAGCGCAAGAAGCGCCGCACCCGCCAGGCCATCGCGAACGCCGCGCTGCGCCTGTTCGCCGAACGCGGCTACGAGGAGACGACGATCGCCGACATCGCCGCCGCGGCCGACGTCGCCCCCCGCACGTTCTTCAGCTACTTCCCGTCCAAGGAGGACGTGGTCTTCGCCGAGATCGACGACCGTCTCGCCGAAGTGTCCGAACAGCTGCGCCGCACCCCCGGCGAGACGCCCATGCAGACGATCCGGCGCAGCGTCATGGATGTCCTGGAGGCGATCGTCTCCGAACACGGCGAGTACGGGGCCGTCCAGATCTCCCTGATCCTGCAGCGCCCCGGCCTGCAGGCGCGGGCGCTCCAGCGGATGACGGACACGCAGGAGAAGATCGAGGCGCTGCTGCGCGACCTGTGCCCCGGCATCGCGGAGATCGACGCCGTCGCCGCGTCGGGCGTGGCGATCGGCGGCATGCAGGCGGTCGTCGCGCACTGCCGCCGCGAGGGCTACGACCCGCTCTCGATGCGCACCGCCCTTGACCGCGCGGTCGACATCGTCGAGCACGGCCTGGTGTCGGTCGAGGCGCTGACCCGCCCGTCCCCCTGACCCCGGGCACCGGCCGGCGGAGGCGCCCGGCGGCCGGTGCCCGGCCCGGGGCTAGTCCTCGATCTTGATGCGGATGCGGCGGAAGCCGCGGCCCTTGTTCTCGACCTTCGCGACCGTGATGCGGCCGATCTGCTTGGTCGAGCCGACGTGGGTGCCGCCGTCGGCCTGGGTGTCGAGGCCGACGATGTCGACGATGCGGACGTCCTGCACCTCGGGCGGGACGAGGTTGGTGGCGGTCCGGATGATGTCGGGGATCTCGAACGCCTCGGTGCGCGGCAGCGTCCTGACGTCGATGCGGCGGTCGGCCTGGACTTCGGTGTTGCAGGCGTCCTCGACCGCCTGCTTGAACCCGGCCGGGACCTCGCGCAGGTCGAAATCCATGCGGGCGGACAGCGGTTCCATGTTGCCGCCCGTCACGAGGCAGCCGTAGTCGCGGAAGACCACCCCGCAGAGCAGGTGCAGCCCGGAATGGGTGCGCATCAGCGCGCTGCGGCGATCGTCCTCGACGGCGCCCCGCACGACTGTGCCGACGGGCGGGAGCGGGTCGTCCTCGACCGGGATCAGCACCAGGTCATCGCCCTTGCGCACCCCGGCGATCCGCGTCTGCACGCCCTGCCAGAGCAGGACCCCGTGGTCCGGCGGCTGCCCGCCGCCGCCCGGATAGAACGCCGACCGGTCCAGGACGATCCCGTCCGGGCCCGCGTCGAGGACGACGGCCTCCCACTCGCGGAGCGCCTGGTCGTCCAGTTCCAGCCGGGTCGTGCGTCCGTGAACCTCGCTGCTCATGCGCTCACTCTAGGATCACCAGGGACCGTACGGGCCCGATCGGGAGTCGCCGCGGCCGTTCTTCTTCTTGTACGGGGCGACCGCCGGGCGGACGTCGGCCAGGTAGACGGCGGCGGCGATGAACGCCGCGACCGGGAGGATGCCGATCAGCAGGGCGATCGGGCTCGCCCCGAGCGCGGCCGGCGCCACCGCGTAGGCGAAGCCCACGACCGCGGCGACGATCAGGACGATCATCCACATCTTCTTGCGCCACTTGCCCGCCGCGGAGAACGCGCCCTCGGGGACGGTCAGCGAGTCGACCAGCGCCCACGCCTCCATCACGAACGCGATGATCAGCAGCAGCCAGAAGAAATAGTCCAGCACATTGAAGCCCGACATCGGCGATCAGCGCTCCTGCTCGTCTCGGACGGCGACTCCACGTCGCGCACACGGGGTGTCTGACTACCCCAACCCTATGCGCGCCGTCCAGCGCAAACCGGTAGCCCGCCCTCACCGGCGAAGACGAAGCCGCCTCTGGGAAGACGAAAGAGCCCGGCCGGGTGTTCCCCGGCCGGGCTCCCAACCAGCGCTCAGGCGCCGTTCTTCTTCGTGGTGGACCGCGTCTGCGCTCCGGTCCTCGGCTGCGCGGGCTTCCTCGGCTGCGCGGTGCGTGCCCGCACGGCCGGCTTCGCCTCGGCCTCGGTGATCTCGGCGGCGTCGTCGGCCTCGCGGTGCACGACCTTCTTGCCGCGCTCGGCGAGCTCGTCGATGAACTCGAACGCCCGGGTGCCGAAGTGCGTCGCGTAGGCGACGGCGGCACCGGGCAGGTCCTTGGCGTCGACGCGCTCCTGGTACCTGGTGACCTCGCCGCGGTAGCGGTCCACGGTCTCGCGGACCTGCCCGCGGTAGCGGCCGACCTGCTCGCGGACCTCGCCCTGGTACTTCGTCGCGGTCTCGCGGGCCCGGCCCTGGTACCTGGTCACCTGCTCGGGGACCTCACGGATCTTCTCCACCGCGAAGTCGCCGGCGCCGGCCACGGCGTACACGGCCTTGTTCTCTCGGAGATTGCTGGCCAGCGTCATCCGACCTCTTCCCTTCCGTCTTGCTCTGGCATGGCTCGTACTGGCTTGTCTTTCAGCGGCATGTCTCTTACCGGCATGTCGTTCACCGGCATGGCTTGCTCGGGCGCCGCGTCCTCGGGCACCGCGTCCTCTTCCCCGGTGTGCCCCGCCGGGAACACTCCGGTCGCCTCGTTCTCCTTGAGGAACGAGGCGTAGATGTCGAGCAGGACCTGCTTCTGCCGCTCTGTGAGGAGCAGGTCGTCCCGGACCGCGGCCTGCACGTCCGTGTCGGCCTCGCGGTCTTCGAGGATTCCGGCCTGCACGTACAGCACCTCGGCGGAGATCCGCAGCCCCTTGGCGATCTGCTGCAGTATCTCCGCGCTCGGCTTGCGCAGCCCACGCTCGATCTGGCTCAGGTACGGGTTGGATATCCCGGACACGTCCGCGAGCTGACGCAGCGAGATCTTCGCCCGCGTCCGCTGCTCACGGATGTACTCCCCGATGGAGCCGACCTTCGAACTTGCCATGTCTCCACCTTGCGTCATAGTGCTTGCAATTGCAAGCATGGTAGCTAGCACTCACCCGTGAGTCCGCTCACACGAACCGTGACTCACCGCCCACAGAAGGCGACAACGCTCAAGGTGACACTCCGTAGCGGGCGGCGATCGCGGTGGCGCGGTCGCGCAGGGAGTCGCGCAGCCACTGCGGGGCCAGGGCCTCCGCGTGCGTGGCGAGCTGCCACAGCGCCCACTCGGCGTGTCTCGGATCTTGGAAGGTCACCTCCAGCCGCAGCCAGCCGTCCGCGTCGGCTTCTTCGGCGCGGACGGCCAGCGCGGTGCCCGCCAGGTCCTCCCGCCGCGCCGGGTTCACCCGCACCAGCACGCTCACCTGGTCGCCGCCGGTCCGGAACCGCGTGCTGCGCTCCTGCCAGGCCCGGTCCAGATCGACCCGGTCCGGTCGCTGCGCGGGTTCGGCGAGTTCCTCGGCGGCCAGGACGCGGGACAGCCGGTAGGTGCGGTCCGCACCGGACCTCGTGGCCAGCAAGTAGCCCTGATCACGGACGGTGACCAGGCCGATCGGGTCCACCGTGCGCCACTTCGGGTCCTGGCCCACGGCCGCGTAGTGGATGCGCAGCCTGTGTCCGGCGAACACCGCGCGCCGGACCTCGGCCACTACGGCGTCGGGCACCTCGTCAGCGACCAGCCGGCGCGAGAGGAGGTCGGTCTCCGGGTCGATGAGCAGTCGCTGGGCCGCGCCGGCCGCGGTGTCCCGGTAGCTCTCGGGCAGCGCGTCGACCACCTTGAGCATCGCCGAGGCGAGCGCCGAGCCGAGGCCGAACGCCTGCGCGCCGCGCCGCGATCCGGCGACCAGCAGGGCGAGCGCCTCGTCGTGGTTCAGTCCGGTGAGCTCGGTCCGGAAACCGGGCAGCAACGCGAAACCGCCGTGCCGGCCGCGTTCGGCATAAACCGGGACGCCGGCCGCCGACAGCGCCTCGATGTCGCGCAGCACGGTGCGGGTGGACACCTCCAGCTCCCGGGCCAGCGCCGCCGCCGGCAGCCGGCCGTGCTGCCGCAGAAGCAGCACCAGGGAGACCAGCCGGTCGGCGCGCATAAGCGAACGTTACCGAAATACACGACAGAAGATGTCGTGATTTGTTGGGAGGCTCATCAACACGTCACGGCGGCCACCGAGCCGATGGACGTGCGCAGTGCCCGACGAAGCAGTGCCCGACGAATCGAATGGAGCTGATGTGGCGATGGAGCGAACGGCGGTCAACCCGTGGGCGTGGTCGGTGGAGATGGGCTACAACCAGGGCGAGATCGTCTCCGGGCACACCCGGACCCTGTACTGCGCCGGGCAGACCGCGATGAGCGGCGACGGCAAGCCCCGGCATGACGATGACATGGCGGCGCAGCTGGCGCTGAGCCTCGACAACCTGGAGGCCGTGCTCGGCGAGGGCGGCATGTCCCTTGCGAACCTCGTCCGGCTCAACGTCTACACCACCGACGTCGACCGGCTCTTCGAGCACTACGGCGTGCTGGCGTCGCGGCTGGGCGCCGCGGGGGTGGCACCGTCCACCACGATGCTCGGGGTGACACGGCTGGCGATCCCCACCCTGATGGTCGAACTCGAAGGAACGGCCGTCGCCTGACGCGCCCCCGCCGCCTCCGGCGGGGCTGCCGGAGGCGGCGATCAGCTGACCTTGGAGGACGGGACCGTCCAGGTGTTGCAGACGGCCAGGCGGCGTCCCTCGAAGCCCGTGATGACCCAGCCCGCGTAGTGCCGTCCCGAGCCGTGGTCGCGCTTCTCCGGCGGAAGCCGCTCGTCGCCGCGGCCCCGGACGTCCCGGATCATCGCGTTGAACTGCTCCTGCGTCATCGGGAGCGTGATGCGCTCGGTGCCGAGGAACGCGCCGGCGAAGCACTGCGCCTGCAACTCGATGCGGCGGCTCGCCTCGTTGCGCTCGCCGATGTCGCCGGTGTCCATCAGCCGGTCCCCGTAGAGCAGGATTCCCGCGCGGTCCTGGACGTGGTGGCCGTACTCGTGCGCGATCACCCGCGCGAACACCGAGTAGTGCGACAGCGGCTCGCCGCCCGAGGTCTCCACGACGTGCCGGACCCCCACGTACATCGTGTTGTTGGCCGGGCAGTAGAACGCGGACGCCCCCGGCGCCGGGTAGGTGCCGCACGGGCTGCGTCCCGGCTCCGACCAGAACACGCGGTCGGGCTCGTCGAACGGAATCCCGGCCTTGCCGAACTGCTGGGACCACGAGGTGTCCAGGCAGTCGCTCAGCACGTTCATGAAGCGGCGCATGGACGCGTCGCTCGGCTGGATCTGCGGCACCCGGCAGCTCACCGGCGTCAGCGCACCCGTCTTGTAGAGCTCGCTGGCCTCGGCCTTCTCACGCGCGGTCCCCCCACCGCCGCCGGACGAGGCGGGCGGCCGGGTGCCGGCGGCGCCGTCCGGCCCGGCGAGCACCGCCAGCCCGAGGATCGCCAGGACGGCCAGGGACGTGAGCGCGCCGAAGATGCCCGCGATCGTCCCGCCGGCGCTGCGCCGCGGCGGCGGACGCATCGGCGCGTACCTGTACTGATGCGGCGGACCGGGCGGCCGGCCGGGCGGGCCATAGGGAGGCGGGCCGTACCCGGGCGGACCGTATCCGGGCACGCCGGGAGGACCGTATCCGGGACGGCCGTACGGCGGCGCCGGCGGCCGCTGCGGAGGCGGCGGGGGGTACTGACCAGCCATAGCAGGGAATCATCGCATGCATTGCCGATAGCATTTGCGGCCATGTCTGCTCTTGCGGGGTTGTTCCGGATGCGGTCGGTCGTTTTGGCGTTGTCGGCCATGTCGCTTCTGCCGGTGTTGACCTGCACTTCCGCGGCCGCGGCGGAGGTCGCGCGGGCGCCGGAGGCCGGGCCGGAACGGGCCGCCGCGCCGGAGCGGGCCGCGGCGGAGCGGGTGCTGAAGGACCAGGCCGTCCTCACCGCGGAGCAGGGCGGTGTGATCCGGGTCAAGGAGACGATCGTCTACCGGTTCGCCGGGCACAAGGGCTTCGAGCGGACGTTCCCGACTCGGAGCCACGAAAGTCTCAGCGAGGACCGCGTCCACCGGCTGTCGAACCTGCGGGCGAGCAGCCCCGACGGCGGGCCCACGGCGGTCACCACGTCCGTCGAGGACACCCGGACGACCGTCAAGGTGACCGGCGGGGAGAAGCTGACCGGCGACCGCACGGTCGTCCTGGAGTACGACGTGCGCGGCGCGATCACGCGGATGGGGCAGGCGGAGGAGCTGCGCTGGCCGGTCATCGGCGGCTGGAAGGTCCCCGTGGACCACGCGCGCGCGACCGTGGACGCCGGCGCGGCGATCCGCAACGTCAACTGCTTCTTCGGGCCGATCGGCAGCACCGTCGGCTGCACGCAGTACTACATGAACCACACGCACACGCAGGGCGTCTACGCGCAGCAGGGGATGCTGCCGGGCGAGTACCTCACGGTCGTCGCGGGCCTCCCCGTGGGCACGACCGGCGGGCAGGCCATCTACGAGCGGCGCCACACGGTCGCGACGGCGTTCTCCGTCAACGCCGTCACCGGCGCCGCGCTGGTGGGGCTGCTGGTGCTGCTCGGCGCCGGCCTCGCGGGCCTCTACCTGCTGCGCGGACGCGACGCGCGGGTCGTGGGCAAGAAGGCCGCCGAGGGCGACCACCCGCCCGTCTCCGGGACGGAGTTCGAGCCGCCGGACGGCGTGCGTCCCGGGCAGATCGGCACGCTGATCGACGAGCAGGCCGACGTGATCGACGTGACGGCGACGATCGTCGACCTCGCGGTCCGCGGGTACCTGCTGATCGAGGAGGAGGACCGGGCCCGGACCGGACGCCTCGACTGGACGCTGCGCCGGCTGGACCGTCCCGTCGCCGACCTGCTGCCCTACGAGCGGATCCTGCTGGACGCGCTGCTGACCGCCCCGGACGGCACCGGACGCGACGCGGTCAAGCTGTCGGAGCTCGGCGGGACGTTCGCCACGAAGCTCTCCCAGGTGCGATCCGCGATGTACGACGACGTGGTGAAGCAGGGCTGGTTCGCGCGCCGTCCCGACACGGTCCGGTCCCGGTGGACGGTCGCGGGGATCCTCGTCACGGTCCTCGGCATCGCCGGAACCGTCGCGCTGGCGCTCACGACCGAATGGGCCCTCGCCGGGCTTGCGCTGATCATCGCGGGTGCGGCGCTGGCGTACGGCGGCCAGTACATGCCCGCCAAAACCGCGCGCGGCGCGACCGTCCTCGCGCACACCATCGGTTTCCGCGCGTTCCTGGAACGCGGCGCCGTCCCGGACGGCGACGAGACGGCGTCCCGGCAGCGGATCGCGTTGTTCTCGCGTTTCCTGCCGTACGCGGTCGTGTTCGACACCGTCGCGAAGTGGGCCGAGACGGTGAAGGACGCGGGCGAGCGGGCCGAGGGCGCGGACAACCTCTACTGGTACGAGGGCCCGGCCGAATGGGACCTGTCGAAGTTCGCCGAGTCGATGCGGACGTTCACCCTCGCCACCTCGGGTTCGATCTCGCAGTCGCGCGGCATGTGACGGGCCGCGTCCGGCGGCGCGCGGCGGACCCGCGGTGACCGCCGGGAGGGGTCTCGGCGGTCACCGCGGGCTCGGACGACGCCCGCCGGGTGGGGTGCGGGGCATGGGGGCCGGCTCCGGCGGGCGTCGCGTTCCGGTGTTTCGCGGCGGCGTGCACTGATGTCCGTGTAAGCGTCCCTTCCCCCGTTCGCGTGGCTTGCCGCGCCTGCCGCGCTTGCGCCGCCTGCCGCCGAGGCCGCGGGGGCGCGGCCCGCCCTCCCCGGCTTCCCGCGCTGCACGTGCAACCTCGCGCTCACGGGCGCCCTCGCGTTCACGGGCGTCCTCGCGTTCACGGGCGCCCTCGCGTTCACGGGCTTCCTCGATGTGCTGGACGACCTGCCGGTGGGTGACCGACGGGGCCGGGTCGCGGCGCGTCCGCTGGGACGGGCTGCCCTGGATGACGCCGCCCTGGACGGGCCCGCGGTGCGGAAGGCCGGTGTTCCCGCCCCGGGGACGCCGCGGCTTGCGGGAGGTCATCAGCGTGATCGTGATCCAGGCGGCGAGCGCGAAGAAGATGGCGATCGGACCGATGACGAAGAAGGCGGTGTCGCCCAGGTTGTCGGCGTTGGCGAGCATGGAGACACCTCCTCGCCGACGCCTCTACCCGACGTCAGGGGCTTAACCGTCACAAAGCGCCGTAAGATGTCTGACGTCTTACTCAAGGGGGGTTTCGTGGGTTTGAGTCCCGTGGCCGGCGGGTCGACCGTGGACGCCGTGCTCGACCAGCTTCAGGCGCAGGTCAGCGGCGGCTCGTGGCCGGTCGGCGAACGCATCCCGGCCGAGCACGACCTGGCCGCGCAGCTCGGCGTGAGCCGTCCCGCCGTCCGGGAGGCGATCCGGGCGCTGACGCACGTCGGGGTACTGGAGGTGCGGCGTGGGGACGGGACGTACGTCCGCAGCTCCGCCGACCCGCGCCCGCTGCTGCGCCGGGTGGCCCGCGCGTCCATCAGGGACTTCTTCGAGGTGCAGCTCGCCTACGACGTCCAGGCGGCGCGCCTCGCCGCGCGGCGCCGCACCGGGGCCGACCTCGCGCGGCTGGAGGAGCTGCTCCGCGCCCGCGACGAGGCCACCGAGGCGGACGAGTTCGGTGCCGCGGACGCCGCCTTCCACCTGGGCGTCGCGGAGGCATCCCGCAACCCCGTGCTGATCGAGGCGATGCGCTTCTTCATCGACCGGCTGCGCGAGTCGATGCGCGACATCAGGCTCGACCGCGAGGTCCCCGAGGCCGGTCCCGCCGCCCACCGCGCCGTGCTGGACGCGATCGCGGCGGGCGACCCGGGGGCGGCGGCGTCGGCGGCCGCCGCGGTCGTCGAGCCGACCCTCGCCGTCCTGGAGACCCTCGCCTCGCGTGACGGGGTGCAGCGGTGACGGGGCGGCGGGCCGGGCTCGCCGGATCGCTGCTGATGATCGTCCTGGTTGCGGTCAACCTGCGGCCGGCGATCGCGGCGATCGGGCCGGTGCTGACCGAGATCAGCGACGAGTTCCGGCTGTCGGGGGCGGCGGCGGGCGCGCTGACGACGGTGCCGCTGGTGTTCTTCGGCGCCTACGGGCTGATGGCGGCGTTCCTGCGCCGCGCCCCGCGCGGCGAGACGCTCCTGGTCAGCGCGATGGCGCTGCTCGTCGCGGGGATGGCTCTGCGGCTGCTGGACGCGCCGTTCCCGCTGTTCGCCGGGTCGCTGGTCGCCGGGATCGCGATCAGCATCGGCAACATCGCGATGCCCGGGATCATCAAGCGGGACCATCCGACCAGGATCACCACGGTGACGGCCGTCTACACGGTCGCCGTGACGGCCGGCGCGTCGATCTCGTCCGGGCTGGTCGTGCCGGTGGAGCACGTCTTCGACTCCACGTGGCGGCTGCCGCTGGGCCTGCTGGTGATCCCGGCGGCGCTCGCGGGGCTGCTGTGGGTGCCGAGGGCGCGCCGGGCGGCGCACGCGGCGCGGTCGGCGCCGCCCGCCGCCGCCCCGCGCGGGTTGGCGGCGCAGGTGTGGCGGTCCCGGCTGGCCTGGCACGTCACGGTGTTCATGGGCCTGCAGTCGCTGCTGGCCTACGTCGTGCTCGGCTGGCTCCCCACGATCTGCCAGGACCGCGGGATGGACGAGGCGCCCGCCGGATACGTGCTGGCCCTGTCGGCGGCGATCCAGGCGGTGGGGTCGCTGACCGTCCCGGTGCTCGCGAGGCGGACGCGTGACCAGCGTCCTCTGGTGCTCACCACGGCGACGCTGAGCAGCGTGGGGTTCATCGGGGTCACCTGGGCGCCGATCGAGTCGGTGTGGTTGTGGGCGGTCGTGCTCGGCCTCGGCCAGGGCGTGGGGTTCGCGACCGCGCTGTCGTTCATCGGCCTGCGCGCCCACAACGCGCACGTCGCGACGCAGCTGTCGGGGATGGCGCAGGGCATCGGCTACCTCATCGCCGCGGTCGGCCCGCTCGCCGTCGGCGCGCTGAACGACGCCACCGGTGGATGGAGCGTTCCGATGGCCGGTGTGCTGGTCGTCTGCGCCGTCATGACGGTGCCCGGCCTGGCGGCGGGACGCAACCGCTCGGTGGGGGCGCCCGCCGAACCACCTCCCGGGACGATTAGGACGGAAATTAGCGGACACACCCCTAATTGACCCCGTGCGAGGCCGTTACCCCCACCGGGAGGTGGACCGAAATGCTCGCCACGATCCTGGCTGAACCGACCCTGGCCGAAACGGCGCCGACCGGCAACTGGTTCTGGGCGTGGATCATTCCCGTGGTGGCCGTGGTCGCGCTGTCCGCCCGGCTCTTCATGACGGTCTCGGCGTCGTCCCGGACGATCCACCCCGACCGCAGGAACGACCAGGACAACCACCGCGGCATGGAGCAGGGCGGCCTGTACACCTACCGGCCCGGCATGTTCTCCCACAGCTACCCGCCGGCCAAGGAGTCGCAGGCCGAGGAGTTCCGGCACGACAACCCGCAGCCCGGACGGGAGCCGAAGAGCCCGTGGCCGGACGGCGTCCTGTACGAGCAGACCGTCTTCAAGGAGGAGTTCGAGGAACTCAAGCCCAAGCGGGGCGCTAGCCGGGCGTGAAGGCCCCCGGAGTCGGGCGGACGGCGCCCACGACGCCGTCACCGCCGCGCACCTCGACCACCGCCAGCTCGTCCAGCATCGCATGGTCCACGCCGTCCTCCCCGTCCACGCCGCCCCCCTGATGGACGCCGAGGGCGCGCAACAGCGCGACCGTGACCGGCGTCCGGGCCCGCATCGCACCGTCGTCGATCTTGACGGCGCCGGCGCGCCCGTCGGCGGACGCGAACGCGTCCACGCCCTCCGCGCCGCACTTGACCAGCAGCCCGGGGACGGCGTCCATGAGCTGCCGTTCCTCGCGCCGCGTGCCGGACGTCCACTGCGGGTGCGTCCGCATCGCGTCCGCGACGCGCCGTTCGGGCGTGCCCGGCCCGGCCACGACGAGCGCGCGGAACGCCCGCGCCACCCCCACCGTGGAGACGGCGAACAGCGGCGCGCCGCAGCCGTCGACGCCGACCGCCGCGACCGGTTCCCCCGCCATCTCCCCGACCGTCTCCCGGACGGCGAGCTGCAGCGGATGATCGGCGTCCAGGTACGACGCCGTGGGCCACCCGGCGGTGACGCACGTCGCGAGCATCGCGGCGTGCTTGCCGGAGCAGTTCATGCGCAGCCGCGACGCCCCGCCGCCGGACCGCGCGACGTCCTGCTGCGTCGCCGGGTCGAGCGGCCAGCTCTCGGGGCAGCGCAGGTCGGCGGCTCCGAGCCCGGCCCCGGCGAGGATCTTCTCCACCCCTTCGAGGTGGAAGTCCTCGCCCGAGTGGCTGCCCGCGGCGACCGCGAGGAGCTCGCCGTCCAGGTCGAGCCCGGACCGCAGCATCGCGACCGCCTGCATCGGCTTGTTCGCCGAACGCGGGAAGATCGCCACGCCGGGGTCCCCGGCCCGGACGGCGACCGTCCCGTCGGCGGCGAGCCCGACCGCCGCGCCGCGATGCCGCGACTCCACGAACCCCGACCGTTCCACCTCGACCAGCACAGGATTGATCATGCCTGCGTCTTCCCCGGTCAACGGGGCTTGATGCCTAGCAGCGCGCGGGCGTCCGCGGAGGCCATCGGGGGGCGCTGCGCCAGCTCGGCGGCCTGCGCGGCGCGTTCCACGAGCTGGACGTTCGCCGTCACCGGCCGCCCCTTCGCGAACGTGACCGTGTCCTCCATGCCGACCCGCAGGTGCCCGCCCGCCGACAGCGCGGCGAACAGCACCGGCAGGGACGTCCGGCCGATGCCGGTCGCCGACCACGTCGCCCCGTCCGGGAGCGCCTCGACGGCCGCGACGAGCGTCCGCGCGTCCCCCGGCATGCCGCCCGGCACGCCCATCACCAGGTCGCAGTGGACGTGCCCGCCGTAAGGGAGCCCGTGCTTGTCCAGCAGCCGGCGCAGCGCCGCGACCTGGCCGAGGTCGAACAGCTCGAACTCGGGGACGACCTCCATGGCCTGGGTGCGCTGGTAGAGCTCCGCCATGAACGGCCACGGGTTCATGAACACGTCGTCGCCGAAGTTGACCGTCCCGCAGGTCAGCGAGCACATGTCGGGCTCGGCGTCCAGGACCCGCAGCCGGTCCTCGTACGGGTCGGTGACGGCGCCGCCCGTGGACAGCTGCACGATCAGTCCCGTGCTCTCCCGCAGCGCCCGCACCGTGTCCCGCAGCCGGGACGGGTCGAGCGTCGGCCGCGCGTCGTCGTCGCGGATGTGCACGTGGATCACGGCCGCGCCCGCGGCCTCGCACTCCTTGGCCGTCTGAACCAGTTCCTCAAGGGTGACGGGCAGGGCCGGAACGTCCGCCTTGGCGGACTCCGCGCCCGTGGGCGCCACCGTGATGAGCGTCGTTGCTCCCATACGCGGCAGAATGCATGGTCATGCGTGCCGTAGTCCAGAGGGTGAGCCAGGCCAGCGTGTCGGTGGACGGACGCGTCGTGGGCGCGATCGACGGGCCGGGACTGATGGTCCTCGTCGGCGTGACCCACGACGACGACCCCGGAAAGGCCCGCAGGCTGGCCTCGAAGCTATGGGGGCTGCGGATCCTGCAGGACGAGAAGTCGTGCTCCGACGTGAACGCGCCGCTCCTCGTGGTGAGCCAATTCACTCTCTACGGGGACGCCCGGAAGGGCCGCCGCCCCACCTGGACGGCCGCCGCGCCAGGCGCGGTGGCCGAACCCCTCGTAGAGGCGGTCGTCCACGAACTGAAGGCCCTCGGCGCCAAGGTCGAGACGGGCGAGTTCGGCGCCGACATGAAGGTAGCCCTCGTCAACGACGGCCCCATCACCCTGATCGTCGACATCTGACGCCCCCTCGGCCCGGCCCCCGGACGGGTCAGCCGAAGCCGTAGATGGTGCCGATGAGGGCGGCGATCGTGCCGAGGGCGGCGAGCAGGATGAGGGAGCGGTCGACGGGGGTGAGGCGGCCTCGCACGTCCGGCGAGTGCACGACGACGCCGGTCTCGGGGTCCGCTTCCTCGTCGTTCTTCTGGAACGGGTTGCGCAGCCCGGCGAGCCGCCACAGCGCGTCGTTCTTCAGCCGCTGGTGGCCGGACCCGCAGGCGAACAGCCGGCCGCGGACGCGTTTGGTGCAGGGATGCCCCTGGCGTTTCAGGACCCGGCACAGCGTCGGGACGAGCAGGAACTCGTACAGGCACCAGGTCAGCAGTCCGAGCAGCGCGACCCGCCACGACTGGAGCCACCAAGCCGTCCCGGCGAACGCGGCGAACAGGGCCCACCACAGCAGCGCGGACTCCCGGCGAGGGAGCCGCCGGGCGCCCTTCCTGGCCGCCGGCGGCTCCTCATTCCCCAGGTTCGGGACCATCGGTAGGAATTCACCTTCCCCGGGCGGCGGCCAGTTAGAAATCGTCCTATCAGACGATATTGCCCCCGGGGTCGGCGATCTACCCGTGTTTCGCGGGCCGGCGGCGAAGCTGGATCTGCGCGTTCGCTCCGGTGTCCGGTGACACGACGACCTCCTGCGCCGCCGCGACGCCGCCCGCCAGCAGCTCGGCGTCCACCGGGACGTTCCGCTTGACCAGCGCGAGCGCGACCGGCCCCAGCTCGTGATGCCGTGCCGCCGACCCGACGAACCCGACCTGCCTGCCACCCGGGATCTCCACCGGGTCGCCCGGCGCGGGCAGCCGGTCGACGCTCCCGTCCAGGTGCAGGAACACCAGGCGGCGCGGCGGCCGCCCGAGGTTGTGGACGCGGGCGACCGTCTCCTGCCCCCGGTAGCAGCCCTTGTTCAGGTGGACGGCGGTCTCCACGTACCCCGCTTCGTGCGGGATCGTCCGGTGGTCGGTGTCCACACCCGAACGCGGGCGGTGCTCGGCGATGCGGAGCGCCTCGTACGCCCACATCCCCGCCGGGCGGAGCCCCTCCGGGAACTCGCCCCGGGGGACGACGCGGGTGACGGTGCCGGCGACGTCCGGCCAGGCGAGCCCGTCCGGCTCGTCCGGCGTGCCGGGCCCGGTGATCACGGCGTAGGCGTCGGACACGTCCTCGACCTCGACGCGGAGCATGAACCGCATCCGGTCGAGGAACTCCGCCAGCGGCGCCGCGGCGCCCGGCTCCACATGGGCCCAGACGGCCTCGCCGTCGTCGATCAGGAAAAGATGATGTTCGATGTGCCCGTTGGGGCCGAGCAGCAGCGCCTCGGTCGGCTCGAACGGCTTCAGCCCGTCCAGGTGCTGGCTCAGCAGGCTGTGCAGCCAGCTCAGCCGGTCCGGTCCGGAGACCTTGACGACGCCCCGGTTGCTCCGGTCGACGAACGCCGTCCCGTCGACCAGGGCGCGTTGTTCCTGGGAGGGCTCCCCGTAGTGGGCGGCGACCTCCTGGTCGGGCGCGTCGGCGGCGACGGCTCCGTGCGTCTGCAACAGCGGGCTCTTCATGGTGACCAGGCTACGTCGCGCGGCAGTCCTTGCACCGCCCGTAGACCGTGAGGTGGTGCACGTCGGTCGCGAAGCCGAAGTCGCGCTCCAGGACGTCCGCCAGCCCGGACGCCGCGCGGGGGTCGACGTCCTCCACGTTGTGGCAGCCGCGGCACACCAGGTGGATGTGCTCGGCCTCGGCGGCGATGTGGTAGTTCGGCGGCCCGTGCCCGAGATGTGCGTGCTTGACCAGCCCGAGCTCTTCGAGCAGCTCAAGCGTCCGGTACACGGTGGAGATGTTGACGCCGCGGGCGGTGCGCTGCACCTCGGTGCAGATCTCCTCGGGGGTCCCGTGCTCCAGGTTGGTGACCGCCTCGAGGACCAGCTGGCGCTGGGGGGTGACGCGGTACCCCTTCGCCCGCAGCTCCTCCTGCCACGACTCGACCATGTACCCGAGTCTAGAACCCGTACCGGCGTTCCGATCCCGGGCCGGGCTCCCGTCGCGGGAAACCGGCTTGCCTCTCCGCGCGGCGCTCGCATAGCGTGCGAGTACGCGCGAAAGGAGGTGGTCCAGGAAATGATTGATTCTAGGGCTCGCGAGGTGGCTGTCCGCTAGTCGCCGTTCCGCCTCGGCGCCGCCGCCTCCGGGCGGTGGCAACCGGTCGCGACGGTGACCGGCGAATTCCAGGCAGTTACCCGGTCCCCGGACCGATGGACCCGTCCTGTCCATCGCCCGCCGTAAGCGGGAAGGTCCGGGGATCGTTCATGTCCGGGGTGACGCGGCCGGCCCGGAGGCGTGGCCGGCCCGGGGACACGGCGGGCCGCCATCGCGGCGGGAGCGTCAGGCGACCCGCTTGAGCTGGGCCGACAGGTGGGACTGGAGCTTCTGGCCCATGGCCGCCATGTCGTAGGCCCAGCCGAGGTCCTCGCCGATCATGCCGTACAGGCGGTGCCCGGCCGTCACCTCCTTGGCCGTCTCCGTGCGGGCGACGACGTCCGTCTCCAGCTCCACCCGGCTGAACGCGACGGTTCCGACGTAGATCTCGACGATGCCCGTCGGGTGCGCCAGCGTGACCTCCACCCCGTTGCCGGGACCGGGCCTCCAGTAACCGGTCTCCGTGGCCAGCCGCCGCCCGAGCGTGCCGTCCTCCTCGATCAGCCAGGTCCGGCTCGCGTAGATGAGGAAGGGCTTCCCGATATGGGTGAAGGACAGCTCCTGCCCGAAGTTGAACGACTCGATCGTGGGATAGCCGCCGACGCCGGCGCCCTCCCAGGTGCCGAGGAGGAACTTCAGCGGCTCGAGGTCCGGGTGCAGCTCAGGATCCATGGACACCGAGCGTAGCGGCGCGCGCGCCTCCGCGTCCCGCGGGTGATCCCACCCGAAGCGGGACGGATGTCCCTGTCCGGGGGCTTGTCCCGGTCCAATCATTGGATTCGTGTTCTTTCTCTTCTTCGGGATCATCGCCGCCGGCTTCTTCGTCGTCGGCTGGGTCTGGCGCATCCGCTTCAGGAACCTGCGCCGCGCGATCACGACGAGCTGCGCCGGTGTGGCCGCCCTGAACGGCGTGCCGTGCCAGGTCACCGGGACGGCCCAGGCCGTCCATTCCGCACCGTTCTCCGGCACGCCCTGCGTCTGGTACCGGGTCCGCGCCACCGCCAAGACCACGACGGGCAAGAGCGTCTTCATGGACGAGAAGTCCAAGGCGCCCTTCTACCTGCAAGACGAGACGGGATACTTCACCGTCGATCCAGAGGACGCGGCCGTCGACGCCGCCGTCCAGACGATGGACGAACGCAGACCCACGAACGGGGACCTGCCGGGCCTCCCGGGCAAAACCGACCAGGTCAAGCACTACCACTACGAGGAATGGATCCTGCCGCCCGGTGAGCCTCTGTACGTCCTCGGCACCGCGACGGGCACGTCGATCGGCAAGGACAAGGAGACCGGCCAGTACAGCATCAGCACGCGGACCCGCCGCCAGTTCGCCCGGCGCGCCCTGCTGTTCACGGCCATCGGCTACGGCGGTGGCGCGCTCATGCTGGTCTTCAGCGCCGTGGCGGTCGTCCTCGACGCCATGGAAGACGACTGAGGCGCCCCGCGGGCCCTACCTCAGCCGCCCGAGGCGGATCGCCAGGAGGACGGCGGCGACCGCCATGAGCCCGAGGACGAGGACGAGGATCCCCGCGTTCACCATCCCACCCATACCGCGAGATGCTACGCGGGACGCCGGGGTTAGAGTGCGACTATGGCGAGACCACTGGTGATCAAGGTGACGGCGGGCGCGGACGCTCCCGAGCGCTGCAACCAGGCGTTCACGGTGGCCGCCGCCGCCGCGGCGAGCGGCGTTCCCGTCTCCCTCTGGCTGACCGGCGAGGCCGCGTGGTTCTCCCTGCCGGGGCGGGCCGCCGGGTTCTCGCTACCCCACGCCACTCCCCTGGACGATCTCCTGACCGTGATCCTCACCGCCGGGCGCGTCACGCTCTGCACCCAGTGCGCGGCCCGCCGCGACATCGGACCGGACGACGTCCTGCCCGGCATCCGCATCGCGGGGGCGCCCACCTTCGTCGAGGAGATCACCATGGACGACGTCCAGGCGCTCGTCTACTGAAGGCCGCCCGCCTGCCGAAGGCCGCCCGTCCACTGAAGGGCGCGGGTCTGCCGATGGGCGCTCGTTCCCGGACGTCGCCAGCGTCCTGCGGGCGGACGCGGCACCGAGGGCCAGGCCCGCCGTGGCGGCGCCGGCCAGGCCGAGCATGAGGTCCCCGATCGTGTCGCGGTAGATGGACACGCTCTCCGGGGTGTCGAGGATGAAGACGCCGTACTCGAAGAACTCCCAGAGAATCGCTGCCGCGGCGCCCATGCCGGCGCAGCACAACGCCAGCGTCCACGACCTGACGCCGCCCCAGCGCCGCAGGGCCAGGCCGCCCGCGGCGCAGAGCAGCGCCCAGTTCCCGAAGTGGCAGGCGTCGTCGAACCACGTCACGGTGTCGTACAGGTCGGCGGCGTTGCCCGCGACGTCGATGAGGAACGGCGCCGTCACGAGAAGGTCGATGTCCCACGGGAACGCCCTGCCCCGGCCGCGCAGCGCCCAGATCAGGGTGACGAGCATGACGGCGGCCGGATAGGCGGCCACGCGGGCGCCCATCGCCTTGTCCGCGAACCGGTCCCACTCGGGGAACACCACGGCGAGCGCGAGGAGGACGGCCAGGGCGGCCTTGGCGAAGAGCGCGAGGGGACGCCAGCGCGAAGTATCCATGCCCGCAGCCTCGCCGCCCGAAGGGTGCCGCACATCGGCGCAGGTACTCAGGTTCACCTGAGTGTCACCGCCGCGCGGACGACCGGATCTACGGTAGAAGAGGCCCAGAACGGATATAGGAGAGCCGACGCCTCGCACCGACTGGAGCCGCTGGATGGTCGAAATATCCGCGGGGGCCTGGGTCGCGACGATCGCTCTGGTCGTCGCGCTCTTCGTCCTCGATCTCGTCGTCGCCGTCCGGCGCCCGCACGCGGTCGGGATCAAGGAGGCGACCTTCTGGTCGATCTTCTACATCGCCGTCGCGCTGCTGTTCGGCCTCGGTGTGTGGGCGTTCATCGGGTCGACGGCCGGCACGGAGTACTACTCCGGCTACATCGTCGAGAAGAGCCTGTCGGTCGACAACCTCTTCGTCTTCGTGATCATCATGGCGCGGTTCGAGGTCCCCGCCGAGTACCAGCAGAAGACGCTGCTGTTCGGCATCGCGGCCGCGCTGATCCTCCGCGCCATCCTCATCGCGATCGGCGGCGCGGCGATCAGCCTGTTCTCCTTCACGTTCCTGATCTTCGGCCTGGTGCTGATCTGGACGGCGGTCCAGCTCATCCGGCACCGCGACGAGGAACCCGACGTCGAGGACACCTTCCTGGTCCGCCGGGCCCGCAAGCTCTTCCCGCTGAGCGACGACTACCACGGCGGCCGGATGCTCGCCCACGAGAACGGCCAGCGCGTCGCGACGCCGCTGCTGCTGGTGTTCGTCGCCATCGGCAGCACCGACGTCCTGTTCGCCCTGGACTCCATCCCCGCGGTGTACGGCATCACCCAGAGCGCGTTCCTCGTCTTCGCCGCCAACGCGTTCGCCCTGCTCGGCCTGCGCGCCCTCTACTTCCTCATCGAGGGGCTGCTGGAGCGCCTGGTCTACCTGACGATCGGCCTCTCGGCGATCCTCATCTTCATCGGCGTCAAGCTGATCATGCTGTTCCTGCACGAGGACGTCTCGGAGTCGATCCCCGAGATCCCGACGCCGCTCTCCCTGGTCGTGATCCTGCTGATCCTGGTGGTCACCACCGTCGCCAGCCTGGTCCGCGTCCGCGCCCACCCGGAGGAGAAGGCCAAGCCCGGTTCCCTCCGCAAACGCAAGAAGCGTGAGGAAGAGGAGCGCGCCTCCCGCTGACCCGCCGGCCGGGCCGAAGCCGGCTAGAGGAGGAGGCCGCCGGTGGCGCGGATGTTCTGGCCGGTGATCCAGCGGGCGTCGGGGCCGGCGAGGAACGCGACCACGTCGGCGACGTCGGCGGGCCGTCCCAGCCGGCCGAGGGCGGTGAACGCCGTGGTCTGCTCCAGCGCCTCCGGCGGGTTGGTGGCGCGCAGCAGGTCCGTGTCGGTCGGACCCGGCGAGACGGTGTTGACCGTTATGCCCCGCGCCCCGAACTCGCGTGCGGCGACGGCGGTGACCTGTTCCAGCGCCGCCTTGCTCGCGGAGTACAGCGCCAGGCCCGGGACGGGCAGCGCCGTGTTGAGCGTCGAGACGTTGACGATGCGGCCGCCGTCGCGCAGCAGCGGCTCGGCCCGGCGGATGGCCAGCAGCGGGAACTTCGCGTTCACCGTCATCACCCGGTCGAACAGCTCGGCGGTGATGTCGCGGATCGGGGTGGGCGGGTTGACGGCGGCGTTGTTGACGAGGATGTCGAGCCCGTCGGCGACCGGCTCGAACAGCGTCTCCACATTGGCGGGGTCCTCCTGGTCGGCACGGACCGCGACCGTGCCCGCGACGTCCCGGACGAGCGCGTCGGCGGCGGCCTCGTCGTCCCGGTAGCTGAACACCACCCGCGCGCCGTCCCGGGCGAGACGCCGGACGATGGCCTGGCCGATGCCCCGTGAACCGCCCGTCACCAGGGCCGTCTTACCGTTGAGCGTCATGGCTCCGAACGCTAGCCGGTGAGCCGCTCGGCGTATTGAAGGAATGCGCACAGCTCGGTCGGCGTGATCCCCGCCATCGCACGGACCTCGCGGTTGAAGTGCGGCTGGTCGGCGTACCCGCAGGCGACGGCGTCCTGGAAGGTGCCCGCCGGCGCGCTGAGCACCTGCGCGGCCCGCTGGAACCGCGCGACCCGCCCCACCGTCTTGGGGCTCAGCCCGATCTCCCGCCGGAACCCGGTCTCCAGCCTGCGCCGGCTGACGCCGAGTTCCGCGGCCAGGCTCCCCACCGCGATCCGGCCGGCGGTCTCCTGAAGCCGCCACCACCCGCGGGTCGCGGGGCCGTCCGGCCGCACGTCCGGACGCAGCCACGCGGTGAACAGATCGTCCAGCACGGCGAACCGCGCCGCCGGGCCCGGTACGGCGGCGAGCCGCTCCGCCAGTTCCCCGGCACGGCGGCCGAGGATGTCGCTCAACGGGACGGCCGCACCGGTCATCGCGTGCATCGGCGCCCCCAGCAGGGCCCGCGCCCCGGCGACCGTCAGCCCGACCGTGACGCCCCGCCGCCACCGCGCCTCCCCGTACACCATCGGCGCGGCCCGCGCCCCGAAGAGCAGCGGTTCCGGCCCGTCCAGGTCGACGATCAAGGTGATGAGGTTCAGCGGCAGCACCCTGCGCTGCGCGTCACCGGGCGTCCCGGCGCGAAAGGCCCCGTATCCGGCGACGTACGGCCGCAGCCCCGGCGCCGCCCGCCGGGCGACGGTCGCGCACCGCTCGTCCCCGACCCGCACCAGCACCGAATGCACCTGCGTCAAACCGCACCTCTCACGCCCACGTCCGGCATCGACCACACTCCACCATGATCGTGAGGTCGTCGAGAGCGGTCCGCCGCCCCGGCAACCTCGGGCGAGGACGCCGCCGGGACGCGTCGCCGCCGGCGTGCGGCGCGGCGCGATCGCCCGGCCGCGGCTCGTCTCCCCCGGTCAGCCCATGCTCTTGGCGCCGTCCAGGGACTCGCGGATGATGTCGGCGTGCCCGGCGTGCTGGGCCGTCTCGGCGATGATGTGCATGAGCGCCCGGCGGGCCGACCACTGCGTGTCCTCGAACCACGGCGCCTTCGGCAGCGGCTGGGCCGCGTCCAGATCGGGCAGGGTGGCGACCAGTTCGTCGGTGCGGCGGGCGACCTGGGCGTAGGCGTCCAGCACACCGGCCAGCGTCTCGCCGGGCAGCATGCGGAACTCGGCGGCCCGCTGCGCGAAGTCGTCCTCGGTCATCTCGTCGAAGTTCCCCATCGCGGACGGGCCGTCCACGATGAAGTTCGCCCAGTTCCGCTCGACCGTGGCGACGTGCTTGATGAGGCCGCCCAGGCACAGCTCGCTGGCCGTCGGCCGCAGCCCGGCCTGCTCGTCGCTGAGGTCGCGGGTGGTGAAGCGCAGGAAATGCCGGTGCTTGGCCAGCATCGCCAGCAGGTCGGCGCGCTCGCCGGTGACGGGCACTTCGGTGATCGGGTCGTCAGCGGTCATGGTCCCCACCTTCGGTCGGTTCGTTCTCCGTCGGACGACCATCACGCTAGGGGCGGTAGCGGCCAGTTCCTGACCTGAATCGACGAGGCATCACGAACATGTGGTCCGAAGCGGTGATCGGCCGGGCCTCGTCCGTCCGTCACCAGGGCACCACCCCGTCGTCGTCGAAGAACCCGCCGGTCGGTCCGTCGTCGGGCAGGGTCGCGAGCCGGATCGCGATCGCCGCGCCCTGTTCCGGGGTCCGGACGCCGCGGAATCCGTTGAGGTCGGTCGCGCAGAAGCCGGGGCATCCGGCGTTGATCAGGATGCTCGTGTCGGCCAGTTCCTTGGCGTACTGGACGGTGACGGCGTTGAGGAACGTCTTCGACGGCGCGTACGCGACGCCGATCGGCCCCGTCTCGGCGCCGGGAGTGGACTGCCGGGTGAGGGAGCCGACGGTGCTGGACATGTTCACGATCCGCGGCGACGCCGAGCGGCGCAGCAGCGGCAGCATCGCGTTGGTGACGCGGATGACGCCGACGACGTTGATCTCGACCGCCGTCCGCACGGCCGCGAGGTCGGCCCGGGTGGGCTCCTGCGCCCCGCCGCCGGTCACGCCGGCGTTATTGACCAGCACGTCGAGGCGGCCGGCGCGCTCCTCGACCAGCCCCGCGGCGGCGGCCGCGCTCGCGTCGTCGGTCACGTCGAGCGGCACGCCGAACGCGTCGACGCCGGCCGCGCGCAGCTTGTCCACGGCGGCTTCCCGGCGCCGCTCGTCCCGGGCGCCGACGCCGACGCTCCAGCCGAGCGTGCCCAGACCGGCCGCGATCTCGTACCCGATCCCCTTGTTCGCGCCGGTGATCAGCGCGATCGTCTGTTCGCTCATGCGGTCAATCCTGTCCCGAGTCCGGACGGGACCTCCAACACCGTCTGGGTGGGCAGCGATACCTCCCGGGTATCGATTCAGAATCGGGCGGCCCGCCGGTACCGTGGCGGCATGGAGACGCGGGAGCTGCGGTACTTCGTCGCCGTCGCGGAGGAACTGCACTTCGGGCGGGCCGCGCAGCGGCTCGGGATCGCGCAGCCGCCGCTGTCGCGGGCGATCCGGCAGCTCGAACGGCGGCTTGGGGCGACGCTCCTGGAACGCAACAGTCGCACGGTCACGCTGACCGAGGCCGGGTCGGTGCTGCTGCGCGAGGGCCGGGCGGCCCTCGACGCGGTCGACGCCGCCGACCGCCGCACCCGCCGCGCCGCCCTCGCCGCGACCGGCAACCCGGGGCTGGTCCTGGTCACGAAGGCCGGAGCGTCCAGCGAACTGCTGGCGAAACTGCTCGACGCCTACGCCGCCGAACCCGGCGCGGCCACCGTCGACGTGCTCCTGTGCGGGCCCGGCGAACAGGAGCGCCTGCTGCGCGACGGGCGGGCCGACGTGGCACTGCTGCACCGGCCCTACGACTCGACGGCCGGGTTCGACACCGAGGAGCTGTCCACGGAGGGGCAGGTCGCGGTCCTGCCTGCCGCGCACCCCCTGACCGGCCGGGCCCACCTGCGGATGGCCGACGTCACCGCGCTGCCCGGCCTGCCGCTGCCGCGCTGGCCCGGCCCCGACGGCACGTACCCGGACGGCCCCGGTCCCCCGGTCCGCGACCATGCGCAGCTGTACCAGCTGATCGCGCTCGGCCGCGCCTCGGCGGTCCTGCCCGAGTCGTGCCGGTCTCACCGGGACCCCGGCATCGCCACCGTGCCGCTGCTGGACGCGCCGACGGTGACGACGGTGATCGCGTGGCCGCCGCACAGCCGCTCCCGCGCCCTGGCCGGCCTGATCCGCGCCGCCGTCCGGCTCTGACCGCGCGAACGCCGCGCGCTTCGGCCGCCCCGGCACAGCTCGCCGGCCGCCGGCCGCAGCCCGGCCTGCTCGTCGCCGAGGTCGGGGGTGGTGAAACGCAGGAAAATGCCGGTGCCCGGCCACTTCCCGGCCTGAATTGCCACGGAATCGGATACATGACGAACAGCGGCAACGCCGAGGTGCGGCCGCCATCACTTCTGCACACCCACCGGTACCGGCCCGGCGCCGAGCCGGCCGACCGCCGGGAGGTGTGACGGCCGCCACAATAAATGCGGGTGCGGGATAACTTCGGATGCGAGCGTCGCCGCCCGGGACCATCCATTTGCCGTCCCATGGCACACTATGTTTATGTTCGTGAGGTCGGTCGAGATCGCGGAAAACCAGAAGACCCGGGATCCCTTCTTTGATAACGCGCGGTTCCTCGCGGTGGTCCTGGTCGTCATCGGGCACACGGTGACCCTGCTTCCGCCGACCAATGCGACACACCCGGCGGTGCTGCTGCTCCAGACCTTCCGGATGCCATTGCTGATCATCGTCACCGGCCACCTGGCCCGCAACTTCGTCTTCAGCGACGAGAAGGTGCGCGGTCTGATCACCCGGATCGCACTGCCGTACGTGATCTTCGAAACGTTCTACTCGCTCTACGCCTGGCACACGGGTGTCGCGGCATTCAATTTGCAGTTCCTCATGCCGACCTATCTGATGTGGTTTCTGATGTCGGTGTTCATTTGGCGCCTGACCGTGCCGTTCTGGCGGAACGTCCGGTGGCCTCTGGCGATCGCCGTGGCGCTCACCGTCATCTCCTACACCCACGCGATGCCGCACGAACTCACGCTCCGCCGCCTGTTCTCCCTCCTTCCCTTCTTCGTCCTGGGAGTGTGTTTGGAGCGAAAGCACTTCCAAATCCTGAAGAAACCTTCAATGGCCGCCGCAGGTGTCGTGGTATTGGCCGGTGGCGCCACTTTCTACTACACCGGCGGTCGGTACGTCCCCGAGTACTGGACCTACTGGGACCGGGGCTACGCATGGCTGGACGTCGGGCTGTTCCCGGGTGTGTTCATCCACGTGGGCGTACTGCTGCTCGCCACGGCCCTCGCCGCCGCAGTGCTGACCCTCGTACCCCGCCGGCAGACCTGGTTCACCGCATTCGGCACCAAGACCATGTACGCCTACCTGCTGCACGGCTTCGGCACGATGACGATCGTCTACACCGGCCTGCACCAGACCGCCTTCATGCAGACCACTCCCGGGATGCTGATCAGCGTCACCGGGGCCGCTGTGGTGGCCACCCTGCTGTGCACCCCGCCGGTCACCAAGGTCACCCGCCGCCTCATCGAGCCGAAGGCGACCTGGCTGTTCCCCGCCAATGCCATGCCCTCCGGCCCTTCGACAGCGCAACCAGTGGACCTGACCAGGCCGGACGCGAATTCCTCTCCCGCTGGTGGCCCCCCGAGCGATGCTGTTCCGGACGAAGCGGAACGACGGTCCGTCTATTCACCGTCGTAGCCGCGGACACGAACGGGTGATCGGCTGTTTACGCAGAGCACCGGGGGAAGGGTGCTCGGCAGAACGCCGGGTTCCAGCAGGCGCGGACGGGGCCGCGCCGGCCCGGATGGACGGGGGAAGCATTATGAGAGTCATGCTGAGGGCAAAAATGGACACCCAGGCTGCCAATGAGGTGCTCAAGAACGGCAGGCTGGCGGAGGTCATGGAGTCTCTGCTGCAACAGCTCAGTCCCGAGGCGGCCTACTTCGGCCCCACCGAGGGTGGACGGTCCTGCACCATCGTCTTCGACATGCAGGACAGTTCAACGCTGCCGAGCATCGCCGAGCCCCTGTTCCAGGAACTGGGCGCGAAAATCGAAATCCAACCGGTGATGAATGTAGAGGACATGCGGAAGGGCCTCGCCGCCCTGCGCTAGGCCGAACCGGACTCGGCTCGCCCGCACGACCTTCGCCGGGGTCATACCGAGGCGTTGATCATGGTCGCGTCGAGCGGGGGCGGGGCCTGGGGGACGAGGAGGCGCTCCATCAGGACGTGCAGGTGCGCCCGGAAGGATTCGACGGCCGCCGGGTCGTCGGCCTTCCTCATCCCCCGGGAGCGGTTGAAGAGTCCCGACCCCAGGAAGCCGTGCACGCACCAGACCATGGTGCCGAGCAGGTAGTAGGTGTCGACGTCCGGGGGCACCACGTCCCTGATCCTGCGGGCGACGAGTCTGAAGAGGGGCCGCACGTAGCGGTCCTCGAGCTCGGAGATGTCGGCGGCGTCGGCGACCGAGCGCTGTGCCCAGAGCGCGCGGTTCTGCGGGTTCGCCACGTGGAAATCCAGGTAGCCGTCCACGATGTCGTGGACGGCCGACCGCCCGGGGCCGGCCCGCGCCACGGACGCCTCCAACATCGCCCGTTCCGCTTCGAAAGCCTGCTCCATGACCTCCCTGTAGAGGGCGCACTTGTCCCCGGCGACCTCGATGATCGCCGAGGTGTCCACGCCGAGGGAGTCGGAGATGAGCTGGAGAGACGTACCGTCGTAGCCGAGCTCCCCGAACAACCTGGTGGCGCAGTCGATGACGCGCTGATGTGCGATGACGTTCGGCATTCCGTCACGCTACGCGGAAACCAGTGGGACAGAACATGCCTTTAGCGGAGAATGCGTTCAAATCGGGGCAAATTTTGGATCGAGCCAGGGTAAGCCTTGTGCGCTGCGCCGTTTAAAGCCTCTGCGGCCTGGGTCGATGCGGACGAGACCGGCCAGGCGTCCACCCCCTGGGCCCCTCACCAGGGCAGACTCTCAGGTACCGGTTCACGGGCCGGATCGATGGTTGAGGAGAGTTCACGGTATGACCACGCCCGTCTGCGTCGTCCTCGGCGCCGGTCCCGGTCTGGGACTCGCCGTCGCCCGCCGCTTCGCCGTCGAGGGGTATTTCGCGGTGCTGGCCGCGCGAAAGGCCGAGCAGGCCGAGTCCTTGGCCGCGCCCCTCCTGGACGAGGGGCACGGCGCAGAAGGCGTGGGCGTGGACCTAAACGATCCGGAGGACGTCTCCGGCGTGATCCGCGGAATCGGAGAACGCCACGGCCGGATCGACGTCCTGCACTTCAATCCCAGCGCGTGGCGCGAGAAGGATCCGCTGCACCTCAGCGTCCCCGAACTGCTCGAGGACGTCGCCCTGGGGGCCGGCGCCCTGCTCCCCGCCGTCCAGGCGGCGCGGCCGTTCCTGCCGTCCGGTGCCCGTCTGCTGGTCACCGGGTCCGCCGCGGCGGACGCACCGTGGCATGGCGCCGCGTCGCTGGGCGTCCAGAAGGCGGCCGTGCGGAACCTCGTCACGAGCCTGGACGCGACGCTGGCGCCGGACGGGATCCGCGCGGTCGCGGTCCAGGTCAACGGCCTGCTCGGCAAGGACGGGCCGTTCTCACCGGCTCCCATCGCGGACGCCATGTGGCAGGCCGTCAGCAGGCCCGACGCCACGTGGACGCCGCACGTCCCCTACGACGGCTGAGCCTCGCCCGGCCCATTCTCGCGGTGCGTCACCTCACGGCCAGGAGGCCGGTGAGCCGCGACGCGATTCCCTCCGTCCCGGGGGCGGCCTTGATCACCTCGGCGAGGCGGCGGGCGTTGTCGCGGTAAGCGGCGTCGCCGAGCACGGTGCTGACGGCTCCCGCGATGTCGGACGGTGTCGCGGCGTCGCCGTCGAGGACGATCCCGGCGCCGAGTTCGGCGAGCCGGTGGGCCAGCGCGGGCTGGTCGGCCGCCAAGTTGGGCAGGCAGACCATGGGGACGCCGTGGGACAAGGCCGCGGCGACGGTCCCGTGGCCCGCGTGGCTGATCATGACGGACGCTTCGGGCAGGACGGCATGGTGCGGCACATACGGCGCCAGCGACACATCAGGCGAGCCGGGCATGGGGTCGACGGTGAACACGCCGGTGGTGATCAGCACGCGGTACCGGCCGTCCGACAGGGCGTCCCGGGTACGTCGGATGCGGCTGGTCTGGTCCCATGCCTGCCCTGTGGAGAAGCTCGCGACCACGAGCGGGCGGTGGTCGCCGGTGGCCCACGGCGACGTCCACTGCGGCTTTCGGGGCGGCTCGAACACCGGTCCCACGAACGCGAATCCGTCCGGGAGGCCGCCGTCGTACGGGTCGAGGTCCGGGACGCTGGTGACGAGCGCGGTGAAGGGCCGCCAGGCGTCCCACAGCGTGGGCAACGGCGTGAGGCCGGCGCGGGCCCGCACCGCGTTGACCTGCGGCAGAGCGAGATGATCGAGACCTCCGCCTGGTGGCGCCATGGCGCCGGGGGCGCTGTGCACCAGTGCCACGGCCGGGATCCCGGCGGTTTCCGCCGCGGCCAGCGCGGCGAACATCAAGCAGTCGATCACCAGCAGGTCGTAGCGCTCACCGGCCATGAGGCCGGGGATGTCCTCCAGGTGCGCCGGGCATGCCCAGACCGCGTCGACCAGCGCCGGCATCCAGTCGTCCGGCGGTGTCGACGGCCAGGCGTGCTGGGCACGCGGCAAGGCAAGGAACTCGAACCCGAGCAGTTCGAACCGGTCGCGCTGCTCGGGGTATCCGGCGACGGTGATGTCGTGGCCGCGGGCCGCCAGCGCGGCCGCGAGACCGAACACCGGCGTCTGGTTGCCCGCTCCGCCCCAGGAGACGAACAGGAAACGAGCCATAGGTCACTCCACCCCCAGTACTGAGCTGATCATCATGTGCATGGTCGCCTCGGCCTCCTCGCGGGGCCGCCGCATGTCCCGGCGGAGCAGTTTCCACGTGTAGACGTCGCAGATGCAGACCAGAGCGTCGATCACCTGGTCCCGGCGGGCGCCGTCGAACCGCGCCAACTGCGGCGCCAGCGCCGTCTCGACCCGCTCACGGTGCTTCTCGCGGCCGATCCGCACGACCGGGGCGACCGCGGGATCGTGTTCGTCGGCCAGGTTGGCGATCACCACATCGCCGAACTCCTCGTAGTGGTCGAACCACGTCCGCACCGCCTCGGCGACGTCGCCGGGCTCGGCCTGTTCGAAGTTCCGCCGCATCTCGGTGATCACTTCGTCCATCGCGACCTGGAACAGCCGGGACTTGGACCCGAACACCCGCAGCACCGTCTGCACCGTCACCCCGGCCTGTGCAGCGATGTCGTCCAGCCGGATGTCCGACCGCAACCGCCCTTTCAGGTGCGTCACCGCCGCCGCCAGGATCGCCCGCCGATTGCGCTCGGCGCGCTCCGCGCGCACCCGCATCGTGTAGGGCCTTGGCGAATTCATGTTAATCACACTAACGTGAAAATTCGCGCCGATGCCAGGCGACGCGAGACAGGATCAAAGGAAGGTGGCCATGTCACACCCCCCTCCCGCCCAGCCGACCATGCCGTTCAGCGGCCTGGTCCTGACGCTCGGCATCGCCGCGCTGCTGATCGGCACGCTGATCGCGACGTTCTCCACCAACGGCCGGACGCCCGGACTCGTCATCCTCGGGATCGGCGCCGCGCTCACCGTGCCCAGCTACCTGCTGGTGCGCCGGGCCTGGAACCGGACGGTGTACCGCGTGACGCGACGCCGGTCGCCGGGCCTGCTGCTCGCGGCCATCGGCGTGACCGCCGCGATCGTCGCCGGGGCGTACCTGTTCGTCATCGTCCTGGACGAGGTCCTGGGGGTGCGCGTGCCCGCGGTCGCGCTGATCGTGCCCGGCGGACTGCTGGTCCTGCGGTACTACCTGGAGATGCGCACGGCCCTTCAGGTCAATGCCCGAGGCGTCAAGCTAGGCGGCGTCCCGACGCTGTGGCGGTCGGTCGACCGCCTCGTGCTCAGCAAGGGCGCAGCCGCCGTCACGATCGAGGTACGCCGCCGCGCTGACGCGCCGGCACAAGACCATGAACCGGTCCCGGTGGAGATACCGGCCCGGAAAGTCGTCCCCGCCGACCTGGTGACCGCGGTGCGGCGGTTCGGCCCCGCCGACGTCCGGGTCGTCCGGCGGCAGGGCACCGCCGAGCAGCAACTGTCGCCCTGACCCCCGGCCGCCCTGATGGTTCATCGATGGGATCAGATCCCGACAAAGCCCGCTCGCCCGAACAAACTTCGGCCATCGGCCCTGTGGTACTTGGCCGGATTGCTGCCGCTGGCCATCGGCATCGCCGCGTCCGTCGCGATCGGCATGATGGCCGGTGTCGCCCCCGAGCCGGTGGAGACCTTTCGCACAGGCGAGCGCGTTGACGTCGACCTGGCCGAAGAGGGCTTGACGGTCCTTTTCGGCAAGGGATGGAAAGCGGGCGTCAGCGTTCGCTGCTCGGTGCACGACGCGGACGGCGAACGGGTCCCGCTGACCTACGGCAACACCACGCAGGAAGTCACTTTCCAGGGGACGGAGTGGTATCCCGCCTACGAGACTCGGACCCGCAGCCACCTGGCCGGTACACCGTGTTGTGCGACGCCGACGGCAACGACGTCGAGGTGGCCGTGGCACCCAGCCGGGAGCGCGGCCAGGGAATGCTCTTCGACATGCTCCAATACGTCGCGCTCCTTGCCGGACTCGCGGTCTCGATGGTCGTGACGATGCTGATCTTCGTCCTGCGGCAGCGGAGCAAACGCTTCAATCCGTCGTCCAGCGGCGCAGTTTCTCGGGGTTGAGCACCACCCAGATGTGTTTGATCCGGTCGCCCGCGACCTCGAACGCGAACACCGTCACGGTGACGCCGTCCTGCCGAGCCTTCAGACCGGGCTGACCGTTGACCGTGGTTTCCAGGAGCGTCATGTTGCCGGGCCTCCGGCGGGCGAGTTCGACCCAGGCGCGCGCGATCTGCTCACCGCCTTCGATGGGGTCCAGGAAGGTGGTGGCGAGGCCGCCGCCGTCGGCGGTCGCCGTGGCGTCGGGGTCGAGCAGGCCGATGAGGGCGTCGATGTCCTTGGCCTCCCACGCCTGCTTGAAGTCCCTGACGATGCCGGCGCGCTGGGCCACCGGAGTCGCGGAAGGCTGCGAGGCCCGGACGCGGCGGCGGGCCGAGGAGGCCAGCCGGCGGCACGCCGCCGGAGTACGGCCGACGATCTCGGCAACTTCGGCAAAGGAGTACCGGAAGACGTCGTGCAGGATGAACGCGACGCGCTCGGCCGGGGTCATCGATTCGAGCACGACCAGGAAGGCCAGGTTGACCGACTCGTCCAGGGTGACCCGGTCGGCCGGGTCGGCGGCCGCACCGCCCGTCCGCCCGCTGATCCACTCCGTACGTGCGGGCAGCGGCTCGGGGATCCATTCGCCCACGTAGGTCTCTCGTCGGACCCGTGCCGAGCTGAGCACGTTGAGGCAAATGCGGCTGGCGACCGTCGTCAGCCAGGCGCCGGGGACCTCGATGGCGTCCCGCTGCTGCCGGGACATGGCGTACCAGCGGGTGTACGTCTCCTGGACGGCGTCCTCGGCCTCGGCCAGGGAGCCCAGAAGCCGGTACGCGAGATTGATCAGCTGACTCCGCTCGCTCATGATCGCGTCCAGGCCCGGATCGGCCCGGCCCTGCCCTGGCCCGGATTGGCTGGTCATGGTGCGGCGGCTCCCTCGGTCGCATGTGCCCTCACCAGTTCGACAAGACAGCGCACTGAAACGTGCGGCCGATGCGTCGCCTCACATTCCGGGGGGCTGTGTTGTCGAACCGCTGAGACGGACACATCATCCAGCGAACAGGAAGCTCAGAGACGTCATGACTACCCCAATGCCGACGACACCGTTCACCGACCCGGCGCCCGCGCAGCCCCTGGAGCGGGCGGCCACCGCCCTGACCGCACACGGTTTCACCGTGGAAATCCTCGACGACGCCGCCGCCGCGCGCACCCGCGTCAAAGAGCTGATACCTGAAGGCGCCGGCGTATTCACCGGGGCCAGCGAAACCCTCCGCCTGTCCGGCATCGATGAGGACATCAACGCCAGCGGGCGGTACCAGGCCATCAAGCCACGCGTCCTGGCCATGGACCGCGCCACCCAAATGGACGAGATCCGGCGGCTGCTCGCCGGCCCCGACGTCGTCGTGGGAAGCGTCGCCGCGGTCACCGAAACCGGCTCCATCGTGGCCGCCTCGGGCAGCGGAACCCAAATACCCGGCTACTCCGGCGGCGCCGCCCGCGCCATCTGGATCGTCGGGGCGCAGAAGGTGGTACCCGACCTGAGCACCGCGCTGCGCCGCGTCGAAGAGCACTGCCTCCCGCTGGAAAGCGCCCGAACCCAGGCGGTCCACGGATGGCCCAGCGCCATCAACCGCCTTCTCATCCTCAACGCGGAACCCCACCCGGGCCGCGGCACCGTCCTACTACTCCGAGAAGCCATCGGCTTCTAAACCACGCGAACGGCCGGCTCCCCGCCAAGGCGCACACTCCAGTACCCGCAACAAGGTCCTTCTCAGGCCCGAGTCGGTCAGTCGGTCGCCTGTGCGGGGAGCCTGGCGATGACGCGCTTGACGCCGATGACGGTTCGGTACCGGTCCCGTGCCGCAAATTCGTCCATTGACCACACAGCCGGATACCCGACTTCAGAACTGAGATGAAGAACCTGGTCATCGCCACCCCAGACGCCGACATGAGCACCCCAGGCATCGTTGGCGGCGTTGAAGAGGATCAGGTCCAGCGGCCGGGCGACCGACACGCATGTCGTCTTCTCCGCGTCGGCCCACAACTCACTTGAACGCAGCGGAGGCGCATCGAGCCCGAAGTACCTGAGCACCTCATACGCGAACAACTGGCAGTTGGCGCCACCGGCGATACCGGGTTCTTCAGCCACGGCCCGTGACCCCGGATACCGGGCTCCGACATACTTGACACCCCAGAATTGGGATGGAAGCCGTGCCAGCACCACACTCACCACCCAAGAGTTCTCGTTCCCGCCGGCCACTTGCCGGTCACCATGGCGCAGATCCGCTACGTCCAAGGCGACGCGACCTCCCCCAGGCCAAAGGACCTATGATCATCGCGCAGATCCCGTCCCTTCGGCCCAGAACGGGCTCCCGGCGCGCCGGAGAAGGATACGCGGCACCGGTACACTTGGGCAGGTTCCTGTCTCCTGGGACTGCGGTGGTGGGGCCCACCGCCTCCGCTCGCGAGCGGAGTAACCGCGGCGCTCGCCTTTAAGGCGGGTCAGCTAGCCGACAACGGTCCCTGCCGATGACATCGTCATCTCGGTAGGAGGCACCCATGCCCGACAGCAACGCCCATGGCGCATCCCACGCGGTTGATTCCAATGTTGATCCGCGTGTCCCCCAACAGCGGTTCAGATTGCGCGAGCAATTGCGGCGTGCCCCGTGGGCGACCTTGGCAGCCATCTCGGCCGGTGGTGTGCTCGGGGCCTTGGCCCGCTATGGCATCGGCGTGGCGTACCCCCGCCCGCCCAGCGCGTTCGGGTGGGCGACCTTGACCATCAACGTGTCCGGATGCCTGCTGATCGGGATGCTGATGGCAGCGATCATCGAGCTGTGGCAGCCGCACCTCCTCGTGCGCCCCTTCCTGGGAGTCGGAGTGCTCGGCGGCTTCACCACCTTCTCCACCTACATCGTCGATGCCCAGCAGGCCGTGGAGGCGGGCGCGCCGCGTACCGCGCTGGCGTATCTGGCGGCCACCCTGGTGGGGGCCTTGGCGGCGGTGTACGCGGGGGCCGAGTTGACGAGGCTCCTGGCCCGTGCACGGACCCATCACGGCGACGACGGAGGACACCGATGAAACTGGAAGGCTCCGCGCTGCGGTTGACGATCTTCGTCGGGGAGAGCGACACCTGGCACCACAAACCGCTGTACCACGAGATCGTGCACCGCGCCCACCGCGCCGGGCTGGCCGGCGCCAGCGTGATCCGCGGCATCGAAGGCTACGGCGCCTCCAGCCGCATCCACACCACCCGGATCTTGTCGCTGTCGGAGGATCTTCCCTTGGCCATCGTCATCATCGACGCCGAGGACAAGATCCGCGCGTTCCTGCCGCAACTGGACGAGCTGGTCACCAAAGGCCTGGTCATGATCGACCCCGTCGAGGTGATCCGCCACGCCGGCCGCCACGGCCCCGGGCAGGACACGCGGTGAGCGTGCCGACCGTGCTACTGGTCGCGCTCGGGGCGGCGGTGGGCGCGCCGCTGCGGTACCTGGCCGACCGGATGGTGCAGGCACGCCACGACAGCGTGTTCCCCTGGGGCACGTTCACCGTCAACGTCACCGGGTCGGGACTGCTGGGCTTGCTGGCCGCTCTGCCCGCCGGTCACGGCGTCATGGCGCTGGCCGGCACCGGGTTCTGCGGTGCGCTGACGACCTACTCCACTTTCGGGTACGAGACGTTGCGCCTGGCCGAGGACGGCGCCCGCACCTACGCCCTGCTCAACGCAGTCGCCTCGGTGGTGGCCGGATTGGGCGCCGCCTACTGCGGCATGGCCCTCGCCCAGGCCTTCGAGACATCGTGACCATCCCGCCCTGACAGCCCTGTCGGCAAGAGCCACGGACCCCGTCCACGAGTCCAGTCCACTGGCCAACTCTCGCCGGCTGACCGGCGGCGCTCACCGCACCGTCTCCGGCACCGCCTCTCCCTGGACGACGCCTTCTGACACCTGCGGCACGCCCGGTTCGGGTGAGGTGAACGTGTTGTCCCGGGCCTGTGTCCGCCGCAGCCACACACCGGCGAGCTGCGATGTGAAGATGGACAGCAGCACCATCGCGACGAAGAACGTGGCGTTGATGACGCCTGCGGCGAAGGTCACCGAGGCCAGCACGATGCCGGGGCCGCCGCGGGCGTTCATGGCCACCGCGAAATCGGTCGACCACGCCGGGCTGTTGCCGGCCAGCCGAGCTCCCGCCCACACGCCGCCGAACTTGACCAGGCAGGCCACGACGAACAGCCAGGCGAAGAACACCAAATCCAGGTTGTGCACCACGTCGAGGCGGAATCCGACGAGCGCGAAGTAGATCGGGACGAAGAAGGCCAAGGAGAATCCCCGCAGTGGGCCGAGCCCCGGCGACGCCGCAGAGGGCCCTGCCGCCACCCCCGTCGGCACGTCCATGCTCTCCGTCCTCGCCTCGGCCATGGCGATGCCGGCCAGCAGGGCACCGAAGATCGGGTCGATGCCCAGCCCCATGCAGCACAGGCACAGCGCGAACAGGAACAGCAGCCGCAGCGCCACCGGGCTGCGCCGCTCCAGCACGCCCAGCAGATGGTGCGACAGCCACCGGAACAGCGCCCGTCCCGCAGCGAGGAAGACCGCGAAGAACAGCACCGACGCGGCCACGTAATAGGCCACGTACCACCCGATTCCCTCGGCTCCGATCAGTGCGGGCAGGCCGTGGGTCGAGTCGGCCTGAACATTGGCGAGGCCGAGGATCACCGCTAGGACCACGTACAGCAGGATGTCCTCGATCACGGCGACGGTGAGGACCGTGCGGGCGAACAGGGTGTCCATGATGCCCAGGTCCATCATGATCCGGGAGATGACCGGGATGCTGGTCACCGCGATCGCCAACCCCAGCACCAGAGAGATCGTGGCGGCCGAGCCGTGCGGCCCGGCCAGCGCGCCGGGGTCTATTACCTGAGCGATGGCCAGGCCGCCGGCGAAGGGGATCACCAGTCCCAGCACGCTCGTGTAGGCGACGGTCCGGCGCGCGGCGCCCTCGTCGCCCGGTCGCATCTCCAACCCCGCCAGGAACACCATCAGGATCGTGCCGAGCTGGTAGACCACGCCCAGCATGTGCCCAGTCGGGGTGCCTGTCGGGGCGAGCCATCCGCTGACCGACGGGGCGACCAGGGCAAGGACGCTGGGGCCGAGGAGCAGTCCGCCGGCGATCTCGCCGATCACCGGGGGCTGGCGCAGCTTGACGAACAGGGCCGCGCCGAGGTGAGCGGCCGACAGGAAGATCGCCAGCACGGTCAGGATCCGGGCTACTTCGCCGACTTCCAGGGACATGGCTTACCTCCGGTGGAGGGCAGGCGTTGTCCACCGCTACGGGTGAGACTCGACTAGTGCACCCTGAGAAACTACGCTATGTAATTATGATCTAACAGTGCGTGAAGGGGAGCTTGAACAGAACTTTGACGAGACTCCGTGTCGAGGTGCTTGATGTTTCACTCGATCAGAGAACGCGACCGGCCGAGTTCTGGTGTTCGTCCGCGGGTGCACCGGTAGACCTGGACCTGATCCAGGGTGACCAGTCCCTCGCTGACTAGTTCGTCGACCTCTGGAAGGAATTCGTGGATTTTCTCCTCGGTATCGACTATGACGATCGCGACCGGCAGATCGCTGCTGAGCGAGAAAAGCCGGGGGGTGCGGATCCGCGCGGAGGCGCCGAAGCCCTCCAGGCCACGGAACACGCTCGCCCCGGCCAGTCCCCTCCGGTGCGCCCGGCGCACGATCTCGCAGTACACCGGCCGGCGACGGTATTGGTCGGTCTGCAGAACAAAGATCGTCAATCGGACGGCCAAGTCGTACTCGGTGGTTCGCACACTGTTCTCCCGCTGTCGAAGGGCAGGGACCTTCGACGGAGTCGACGTCACGATTGACGGCGGGGCCCACCACCACGCATTTCCATGGCCAGGATAACTCACCCGCCGTATCCAGAAAATCAATAATGTGAGATGTCGGCACATTTCAACAGCGTGACACAATTACATTTCCGGCGATGCCACCAAGAAGGACATCGCGGCAGCATCCCTTGACGGCCGAGCCATAATCAGCCGACTATCCCTGGACCCGCTGGACCGTGACGGCGTGTTCACCCTCGACAGCGCCAGGCGGCTGAGCGGGGGAGTCCCACGATCACCACCGTGTACACCGTCACCAGCCTGACCGCCGAACACGCCCAGCCCGCCCCACTCGCCGTGCACATCCGCGGCCATTGGCGGCTGGAAGCCCTGCACCACAGCCATCGGCTGGACCAACCACGCCCTTCAACTACTCGGGCTCGCGATATGAAAACGCATCAGCCCTGCAGAGAAAGTCCCTACTTAAAAATCCTTGAGGATCTCCGCGAAGCACCGAAAGTCGTCACGACTCATGATGAGTTTGGAACCTTCCGGGTCCTTGCTATCGCGGACGAAAATGGCATTATGAGCATGCGCGATCTCGACACACTGGTCTCCGTCTTCATGGCTCTTGGACGCCTTGCGCCAGGCCGAACTGCTGGGCGCGACCGGGGCGGCATTCATCATCCGCGGATCCGAACGGCTTGGCATCAATCTGTCTCCGTTCCCCAAGCCCGTGGAGGGCAGCATGCTGGGCAAGACGGCATCCTCGCTCTCGTCCGGCACCCGATCTACACCGGCCTCGTTATCGTCACGTTCAGCTGGAGCCTGCTGTGGCGCACTCTCGCCGATCACCCCTTCGTCTATTGATCCGGCACCGCCCTCAAACGCCAATCCGAGCGAGCTCGGAGGTGCCGCAGGCGCCCGCTTGCGGCCCGGCTCCCCGCAGCCACCGCCGACCTTCGCCCTGACGCCCTTGCGGCCGGCCCATCGAGGCAACTCCTCCTGTGTGTGTCCGCAGAGAAAGTTTCTACTCAGAGATCCTTGAGGGTCTCAGCGAAGCGCCGAAAGTCGTCACGACTCATGATGAGTTTCGGGCCACCCGGATCCTTACTGTCACGCACTGCGACAAAATTTGAAGCGAAGGCCAACTCTACGCAGTTGGAGCCGTCTTCTTTGCTTCGAGACGACTTGTGCCACACCGCTCTGCTTACGTCCATCTTTCCTCAACAACCTTCCTGATGAGCGCCCGTGTATCCCGCACGTTCAACGCCTCTCCCTGCAACATAACAAATGTCTCGCTCACCAGCGCCACGTGCCTCGGGCTGGTCGTAGTCTCGCCACCGTATGCATTGTCGGTGTACACGACCTGACGCTGGTCGGGGAGCGTGGCGATAACAAAGGGAGTCCATACGTTGCGTATGTAGCAAATCGGCGCTATTTGCAAGTTGATCTTGTCTCTCTGGGAAAGCTCGATGAGATGCTCTAGCTGCTCCTTCATCGTCTCCTTGCCTCCCACTTCGCGATAGAGGACGGTCTCGTCCATGACGACCGAGACGGTGGGGCAAGGGTTGTGACGTAGGATCTCCTGTCGCCTCATTCGGTTCTTTAGAGCGTCGTCGTCACCCAAAAGTACGCGAGCGTACGCCTCCGTTTGAAACAATCCGTAAACTATTCGCTCCTCAAAAGCACGGAGCATGCTCGCGGACTGCTCGGCCTTCGGGAAGTTGGCGAAGAACTCGGGGTACTTGTCGGACTTGATGGATTCTAGTAGCTCGTCCCACGCCTCGACGATGGTGGTGCCGGACTTGAGCGCCCGGTCCAGCCGCAGGGCGAAGTCCCGGCGACAGCGCGTCCGACCGGACTCGATCTGTGTGATGTAACTGCGCGTCACGTTAACCAGGTCAGCGAGTTCTTGTTGGTTGAGTCCTGCGGCCTTGCGGAGACGCCTGACCTCCGCGCCGAAGCTCAGGAACTCGGGCTTCACCCTATTGCGCATCGACATGACGTCTCCCGGCTGACGGTATGACTAGGGCAGTGATCGTTAGTCTTCTGTTAGTACATATGTAGTTCCCAGATATCGTAATCGGCCTCATGGCTGGATGGTGTTCGTTCGACAACACAGCGTGATATCGGGCGGGATCTTCCGTTTTGCGTGAAGGGCCCGCTTGAGGTCAGCCGCCATTCAGACAGGGGGTTCACCGATGCCAGCAGTACTGCTCGTGCCCGAGGCGCCGGCGCTTGTTCTGGAGCCGACCGAGCGGGCGCCCGCGCGGGCGCGTCGGTACCTGACCGAGCGGTTCGCCGAGCTCGGGCACGCCGATGACTACATCGGCCGTCTCGTGGTCACCGAGCTGGTCACCAACAGCTACCGGCACGTGGGGTTCGGGCACATCGTGGTCCGGATCCTGCCCGACCCGGCCGAGTCCCTCACCCTCATCGAGGTCTGGGATCAGGGCCCGGGGCTGCCCGTCGTCGGGTCCGAGGACCACGACGCCATCGGCGGGCGCGGCCTTCTTCTCATGGCTCAGCTCGTCCACGACTGGGGCGTCCGCCCGCTCAACGAGGAAGGAAAGATCACATGGGCTCGCTGCGTCCGCTGACCGCCTGGACCCGGCGCTGCACGCTGCGGTGGCGCACCCGGCACGGACGCGCCACCGCGATCCGCTACCTGGACCTGCTCGCCGTCGCCGTCCAGGCCAAGGGCTACAAGTGCGTCAAGCTCTACCAGGCCGACGACCTGCCCACCCGTTCGCCGGTCCTGTGGGTGTTCGCGTTCAGCCCGGCCGACCACGTCCGCGTCGCCATCACCGCCCGCGCCATCACCGGCGGCGACTGGGCCTACCACCGGGCCGGACGCGGCAGGCACGGCTACCTCGCGCCGTGCGGCGACACCAAGTACGCCGCCGACCAGGTCGACGGGCTGCTCAAGCACCGCATGTACCCCGCCACCTGGTAGCCGCCGTGAACATCCACCACCCCGGCACCCCGCACGACTCCACCCGCACGCCGCCGGCGTCTCTTCCTGCCGACCGCCTGGAACGGGACCTCGACATCGATCGCGCCCTCGACGAACTGCGCCGCGCCTTCCCCGGCCTGTGCATCTGGCACGGCGAGTTCAGGCTTCGACTCGTCCGGCCGTGCGCATGTCGGCCCGGCCCGTGTGCAGGTAGCGCGCGCGGCCCTCGCCGTCGTCTCCCAGAAACGCGACTGGGCCGTGGCCGGGCTCCGCGGGCAGCAGGGAGTTCCCCCGCCAGCCGAGCAGCTCCGTCCGGTACGACTCGTCGCCGGCGTCCGCGGCGAGGCCCAGGGGGACATGCTCAAGCCACAGCCGTCCCCGTTCGTCCCCGCTCACCGTGGTCTCGCTCGTGCTCGACAGGTAGACGCCCGCGCAGCGCCCGGCGTCCGGGCGCACCGCGGGATCCGGGACGGGCTCAGCGGGCGACTCGACGACCTTGCCGAGGATCTCCTTCATCAGCGGCTTGCGGTCGCCGCCGTTGGTGAAGACCGCCACGGACACGTCGCGGCCGGGGTCGACGCGCAGGACGGCCGACTGCCCGATGGTGTTGCCGTTGTGGCCGAACACCGGGCCGCCCGGCAGGTCGTAGAGCTCCCAGCCGAGGCCCCAGGCCGTCCCCCAGCCGATGTCCGGCAGGACGACCTGCGGCTCCCGCATGGCCCGCAGCCCCTCGTCGGCGAGATGCGCCCGGGCGAAGGCGAGCAGGTCGCGCGGGGTCATGGCGAGCATCGACCCGGCGGGTGCGTTCGAACGCGCCATCGCCCAGACCGGAACGGGCCTCCCGTTGAGGTGCCCCACCGCCGCGCGATGGAGGATCGCCTCGTACGGATCGTTCGCCGCGTGCGTCATGCCCAGGGGCGTGAACAGGTGGTCCCGCATGCAGCGGTCGAACGGCTCGCCCCGCACGACCTCGACGATCCGACCGAGCACGCTGTAGCCCGCGTTGTTGTAGGAGAACATCTCCCCGGGCTCGAAGATCTGCGGCACGTCGGCCAGCAGTTCCACGTACCTTTCCAGGCAGTCGTCCCCCTTGCCCGTGTCGGTGAAGACGTCCCCCTCGAACCCGGCTGTGTGGCACAGCAGTTGCCGGACGGTCGCCTTCCGGAACCCGGGAAGGTAGCTGTCCACCGGGGCGTCGAGCTCCACCAGCCCCTCCGCGACGAGCCCCATCACCAGCGTCGCCGTCAGCACCTTGGTGACCGACCCGATCTGGAACACCGAGTCGACCGTCGCCTCCACCCCCGTCGCCGTGCTCAGCACCCCCGCCGCCGCCTCGACCACCCGCTCCCCGGCGCCGACGGCGACCGCGACCCCCGGCACCCCGTGCTCCTCCGCCAGCCCGGGCAGCCGCTCCCGCAGCCACCCCTCGACCTCACCGATCCCCATTTTCATCCGCCCCACCGTAGACGGCGTACCGTACTGGTGGGCTCGCGTATTCAACTATCGCGTGCGGGCCTGTCCGACTCTGGAGCGCTACTGATCGTGACGTCTGGCAGGGCGAGGTTGATGTCAGAGGAATCCGATTGGATGAGCCCGTGACCGTCTATGACGTAGCCCGAAAGCTTCCCACCATCGGTGACCTGCGGGACCTGTGCCGCTCACTTGCGATGCTCGACGCGATCCTGAGCCCGGACTGGGAAAGCCGGTACTACTCCTTCGACGTCGCTTGGGCTGAAGGCGAGGAGATGGCCTCGATGCGCAACGGGTCGGGAGACGAGTACTCCATCGTGTTCTCGGCGGCCGGGGTCTATGTCCGCGGCTTCTGCCACGAATCGCCGATGAGCCCATATGGCCATGACTGGGAGCCTTGGCCGGGAGTGATCGACGAGGTTCCCGATGTCTTCAAGCCCTTCGTCGAAGAGCCGGCGTTCACCGACGAGGACGGCGTGCCCGCCGTGACGGCCTGCCTGTGGCGGGAGGCGGAGGACGATCAGTGGCACCATGGCACGATCGACTTCCCCTCGGGGGATGCCGACCCTGATGGGACGACGGGTCTGTTCCAGCTACTGGTCGACCGCTCACCAAAAGCGTTTCAGCGGTTCGCCGAGGACTATTACGAGGTCTCTGTGGATCTGAAAGCGGTGAGTGACGTGTATGCCTTGAGGCCGCTGGACCCGGAACTCGTGTCGTCGTTGAACGCAGAGGTAACCCTGGCGGACCTGGCCCAAGACATCTCCGAAATTGGTTATCCGCAGGCCCGCTGAGAGCCTATCCGTCTGCTCACCAGCACGTTCTTGCTAATGGGCCTTCGATCTGTGAGGCGTGTCCCGGCTGATTGCGGCGCATTTTCAGCGAGGCCAGCCCGCTCCTGAGCTTGTCCATCGCAACCGGCAGGTCGAACAGCGGAACCAGCGCGGGGCGGATGTGGCCGGTGCCTTCGCCGCGCCACCGGGACGGAGCCGGGGAAGGGCACGGTCCTGGCCGCATCCCGCGCAGGCGCCCCGTGTGCGGACGGCGCGGTCTGAGCAGGTCCGGCAGACGAGTCCGTCCGGCCAAGTACTGGGGCCTCGTGCGGGCAGCGGCCCCAGTGGCCAGTACTCGGCCATGTACCAGCGTTCGTACTGCCCGTCGGTGGCGTAGGTGCGGGTCATGCGTCGGCCAGGATGCGGGCGACCTCATCGTCGCAGTGCGCGAAGAATGCGTACCGAGCCGCTCTTCGCAGGTCGCCGTCCACTCGTAGAGCGGGTCGGTGATGAAGTGACAGCTGCTGGATGGCGAAACGTGTCCTACGTGGCGTGGTGTCGGTGGCGGGTGTTTGGGTGTCTTCCTATGGACCGCGAGGAACTGATGGCGACCGTGTCCCGCCTCATGGAGGTGGAGGCCGGTCCACTGACGTGCGAACAGCCCGGGCATCCGGACGGGCACACATGCGTGCTGGTCTCCGACGACGGCACCGCTCCAACGAAGGCGTTCAAGCGTCGATACCCCGGTGTGTACTGGAGGGGCGAGCCGCCGATGGCCGTCCCGGAAAAGCACGTCTGGGACCACGCCTGGGCACACGGCATGCGGGCGGTCGCGGTCGGGGAGGACGAGGCCGGGCGCCTGGTCGTCGCCGTCGCGGAGCGGACCATCCCGGAACCGGTCGATCCGCCCGCGGAGATGTCGTGGGTGGAGCGGCTCGTCGCGGTCACGGGCGGGCCGTCGTCGCCCGTCCCCGCGCCCGACTGGGCAGCGGTCGAGTCGCGGCTCGGCACGTCCCTGCCGAGCGACTACAAGCGGCTCGTCGAGACGTTCGGCTGCGACGGCATGTTCAACGGGTTCTTCGTGGTCTTCCACCCAGAGGAGCTCATCTGGCACACCGAATACCACGCCGGCCACGACATGAGGTTCGGCGACGAGCATCCGCCGTTCCCGGCCCCGGGCGGGCTGATCCCCTGGTCGAACAACGAGCACGAGGAGAACTACTTCTGGATCACCGAGGGGCCCGACCCCGACCGGTGGCCCGTCTACGCCGTGGACAGCCTCGACGAGGGCGGCCGGTTCGAGTGCACGGCCACGGAGTTCCTGTTCCGGCAGATGACGGACCAGAGGCACCCGTTTCACACCGCCGCAGAGCACGTCCGGGGGCACTGGTTCGAGTAGTGCGTCCCCCCGAAGTCCTGATGCTCACGCCCCACCGGGTTGAGGGGTCCTCCCAAACGTCCCCGGTGGGGCCAAGGTGGCGGAGCGTGGAGCCGGTCAGGCTCTGAGGAGCGGACGCAGGTGGGTGTAGGCCCAGGCTGCGAGGGTGGTGGGGGTCGTGGTCAGCAGGTCGCGCGGCTGTTCGGGGATCAGGTCGCGTGTTCCGGCGGTCATGCCGACGATGCCCTCCACGGCGCTGGAAGGCAGGCCGGCCGAGTGCAGCGCGGCGCGGACGTCGTCGTCGCCGACGGTCTCGAGCCGGATCGGCCGGTCCAGCGCCCCGGTGAGGATCTCCGCGATCCGTTCGTAGGTGAGATCCTCGGGCCCGTGGACGGCCTGCACCACACGGCCCTTCCACTCGTCGTTCAGCAGCCGTGCGGCCACGATCTCACCGATGTCGCGCGGGGCGACCCACGGCAGGGGCATGCCGGGCCGGGCCGACGTGGTCAGCACGCCGCGGGCCAGGCCGTCGAGATCCAGCAGCAGGTTGGTGAAGAAGTAGCCGCAGCGCAGGTGGAGCGTGTCGGCGCCGGTGGCGTCGAGTCGCTCCTCGATCCGGGCCAGTCCGTCGATGTGGCCGGCTCCGCCGCGCTTCTCGGCGCCGATGCTGCTCAGCAGAACGACCCGCGCGACCTCGCCGGCGCGGGCGGCGTCGACGATGCCGGAGGCCGTCCGCTCCGAGGTCTCGATCGGGTCCTCGGCCGTGTGCGGGGTCGGGTCGACCCAGAAGACCGTCCGCGCGCCGGACGTCGCCTCGCGGACGAACGCGGCGTCGGTCAGGTCGCCGCGCCGCACGTCGACGCGCTCGCGGGTCGCCGCGTCCAGCCGCGCCGGGTCGCGGACCAGGACCCTTGGCCGGACGCCGGCCTGCAGCAGCAACCGGACCACGCGGGATCCAACGTGTCCGGTCGGAGTGGTGACGACGATGGTCATTGTGGTGTCCCCCTGTGCCTGTGACGTTTCCTGGCACGCTACGAACGAAGGCGGTCAGGACATGGCCGCATTCGGCTGTGTACTCCAAAAAAGACCGCCGACGTGGGGGTGCCTGATGTCCGGGGCTACCTCAGGGGCGAAAGGCCGGAGAGGTCTCGGGGGACGACGGTGTTGCGGTCTGTGTGGCGGTTGCCCAGGGAGAGTTGGGGCCATTGGCCGGCCAGTTCCTGGCGGCTGCGTTCGCTCCACGCTCGGGCTTCGGAACTGCGCGTCTTGTAGAAGTTCAGCGCATAGCCGCCGGTGTGAACGCGCAGGAGTGTGAAGCCGCCCGGGTACTCCTTGACGGCGCCTATTTCCTGCTGGACGACGCGCGGTGCCAAGGGGAAGACCGAGCGTTGGTTGCGGTGGGTATGGCCCGCGTGGTGAAGGAAGACTCCGGGCGCCCGGTTGTAGGCCGTGAGGATTCTCAGGGATTGGCCCGCGTCCAGGGAGCGGGTTCCGGTTATGGCGAGCGGGTCGTTCTCCACGAAGAGGGGATGGTGGCCGAAGATGAGCGTGGGACGGTCCGGGTCCTTCTTGAGTTCGGCCTCGAACCATGCCTGCTGGGAGGGGGACAGCCCACCTGCGTCGCCGCCGTTTCCGGGCTTGTCGTAGGTGTCGAGGCCGATGACGCGGAGGCCGTTGAGGTCGCGGGTGAAGTACGTCTCGTCGGACGTGGAGAAGGCGTCCTTGAAACAGTCGTTCCCCTGGTGCTCGCCCGGCGTGCAGGAGGCGTAGGGCTCGCCGGAGTGGGCTCGGTCGTGGTTGCCTCGGGCCACCAGATAGTCGCTGCCCAAGGTGCCGAACGTGTCGAGGATGTTCTTCGCGCTCTGGAGGTCGGCGGGGGCCGCTTCGCTCGTTATGTCACCTGCGGCCAGGAGGTATTGCGCGCCTCGGGCCCGGGCGTCGGCGATCAGGGCCTTTGCCATGACTTCCGGGTAGGGCGGGTGGCCCGGAAGTTGCTCGATGCCTTCGATCCAGGGGAGTTGGCCGACCAGTCCGGCGACCGTTTCACCGAGGTGAAGGTCGTTGCACAGGGCGACTGAGAAGAGGTGACGGCCCGGGGGCGGCTGCGGGGCCGTGAAGGCGAAGACGTCGCCGTGAGGGGTTCCTGCCGATTGGCCGAAGGCGAGAAATGTGGGGGTGGCGGCGCGGCCTCGGGAGAGGGCTTTGTAGTAGTACGTCCGGCCCGGTTCCAGGTCCGTCAGTTCCACGTAGTGGTACGGGGTGCCCGAGGGGCCGTGGGCCGTGGACGTCAGGCGGGACGGGTGCGTCCCGTAGACCACCTCGGCGTCGGACGGGGCGGGTTCCATCCGGCCCAGGCCGTCGTCCGTGCCGGGAATGCCGGTGTACCAGGTGAGGACGGCCGTCGTCTCGGTGACGGTGACCAGTTCCAGGTTCACCGGCCGGACGTCGTCGGCCGCGCGGGCGGACGTCCCGTCGAGGGCGGGCACGAGGGAGGCGCTCGCGACGACGGCGCTCCAGCGCATGACGTCTCGGCGGCTGGGCCGGCAGCAGATCATGGCCGTTACGGTGGCACCGGCACGGCCGGACGGCCAGACCCAAAGAAAACGGTCGCCGGGGACGAATCCGCGGGGACCTCGCTCAGCCCACGACGGCCTTGAGTCGCTCCTCGCGGAGGCGGCCCGCCCAGGAGTCGTCCAGCGGCTGCAGCTCGGTACCGGTCGCCCAGCGGAGCAGGAGGTCGGCGAGGCCCGGGTTCCGGACGAGCGCCGGGCCGTGCATGTACGTCCCGAGGACGCGGCCGCTGTAGGCGCCCTCGAAGCCGTCGCCGTTGCCGACGCCGTGCACGACCTGCGCGAACGGCTGGGCGTTCGGGCCGAGGTGGGTGACGCCCTGGTGGTTCTCGAAGCCGGTGATGCGGGGGACGTTCAACTCACCCGCGACGTCGCCGACGATCTCGCCGACGGCGCGTTGCTCGCCGCGGCCCGAGCGGATGTCGAGGAGACCGAGACCGGGAAGGAGCTGGCCCTCCTCGCCGCCGAACTCGCGGCCGAGGATCTGGTAGCCCGCGCAGACGCCGAACACGACGGCACCGGACTCGACCGCGCGGGCGAGGCCGCCGTCGCCCGCGAGGCGCTGCGCCGCGAGGATCTGCGGGCGGTCCTCGCCGCCGCCGAGCAGGTAGATGTCGCCGTCGGCGGGGACGGGCTCGTCCGAGCGGAGGTTCACGGTCTCGGTCGGGATGCCGCGCAGGGCGGCGCGGCGCTGCAGGACGATCGTGTTGCCCTGGTCGCCGTAGGTGCTGAGGAGGTCCGGGTAGATCCAGACGATTTTGATGCGGTCAGACGACACGGCCGTACCTCGTTCGGATGCTCTGGAAGGCGGTGTAGTTGGCGATCACGTCCAGGTGCCCGGGCGGGACGGCCATGACCGCCTCGCCGATGTCGTCCACGACGGTGAAGGACACCTCGGCGGCCTCCAGGCGGGCGGCGAGGTCGATGCGGCGCTCGCCGGTGACCCACACGGGACGGCCCTGCAGGATGCGGTAGTCGACGTCCCACAGCCAGGACGTGTCGCGGCCGTCCGGGCCCTGCGCGTTGATCGACAGCGCGACGGGGCCGGGCTTGGGCTGCAGGACGTCGAACGCCTCCAGCCAGCCGGCGGGGTTCTTCGACAGCAGCAGCCGGATCTGCCGGCCCTCGTGCTCGACCGTGGTGTAGCGACCGGCGACGGAGGTGACCTGCGACAGCAGCGGGAGCGCCTGCTCGGGCGGGACGCCGAACTGGGCGGTGACGGCGAGCGCGATCAGGGCGTTCGAGCGGTTCGCGCGGCCGGGCAGGGACAGGCCCGTCAGCGAGAACGTCCGGCCGTCCGGCGCTGTGACCGTGTCGCCCTTCAGCGCCCAGTCGGGGCGGGGACGGGCGAAGGTGCACTGGCGGCAGCGCCAGTCGCTGTCCTCGTCGGTGTCCTCGCGGTCGAGGGGGCCGCCGCATTCGGGGCAGCACCAGGAGTCCTCGCGCCAGTGCTGGCCCGCGGCGACCCACGTGACGCTCTTGGCGCTGGACGCGCCCCAGGTCACGAGCGGGTCGTCGCAGTTGGCGATGACGTGGCTCTGCGGGGACGCCTCCAAGGCGCGGCGCCACTTGCCGGCCAGCAGCCAGATCTCGGCGGCACGGTCCATCTGGTCGCGGCTGAGGTTCATCAGCGCGACGACGTTGGCGCCCGTCTCGGCCAGCACCATCGGGACGTATTTCTCATCACACTCGAGAACGCCGTACCGGGCGGTGGGAGCCGAGGCGAGGGCGGACACGTGCCCGGTGGGCATGTTCGCGCCGAACGCGTTGGTGGCGATCTCCCCCAGCGGCGTCATCGCCGAGGTGATCAGCCGGGTCGTCGTCGTCTTGCCGTTGGTGGCGCTGACGAGGACGAGCTTGCGGTCCTTGGCGAGTCTGGTCAGCAGTTCGGGATCGAGGCGGAGGCCGACCCGTCCGCCGATCACCGAGCCGTCCCCGCGGCCCGCCATGCGGGACATCTTGGCGGCCGTACGACCGAGCGCGACGGCCAGCTGCGAACGCAGCGGAAGATCGCTCATGGACTCCGTCTTCTCTGGATGCGCCGGGAAACCGCCTTGAGCCTAGCCGCTCGGCGCCTCGCTCGCGGCGTGCGGGCGCGGATGCGGGACGTCCCGCCGCCCGGCGATCGATGATGTGACAAGATTCACAGCGCTTCGGGTAAACCGATGCGGCGAATCTTGACCAGTACCGACATGTCGTGATTCGGTGCGACCTCCGACTGCGGTGTGCCAGATTGCCAACCACGCGTCCGAGAACGGCGTCACCCACTACTTTTGTCGGGAGCCCTGCGGGTTTGCGGGGAAGCGAGGGCCGCCCGGTTCGGCGGACCCGATCGCAAGCGTGGGCAAGCGGCTATAAGGCGAGGTCTGAGCGATGCAGTGTCCGACGTGCGGGAATGACACGCCCGGGACGCTCGGCAAGTGTTCGCACTGCGAGGCGCCGATCGACGTGTACTCGGTCGGGCCCGTCGTCCCGCTGTCGGCCCCGGTCGCGGACGCCCCCGCCGCCGGCTCCGCCGACGCGCTCGGCGACCGGACGATGATGGTGCCGCCGCCCACGCCCTCCTGGGCCTCCAACGCGAGGCCGCCCGTGGCGCCGGACCTGGCGATGCCCTCGCAGACGGCCCCCGAACCCCCGGCCGCCATGCCCTTGACACCGTCGGCACAGCAACCGGCGTCGGCATACTCGCCCGGGGCAGGGCAGGCATCCGGAGTAGGGCAGGGGCCTGGAGCAGGGCAAGGGCCTGGGGGAGGACAAGGGCTGGGGGCAGGGCAGGGGCCTGGGGCAGGGCAGCCGCCGCTTCAGTTGTCCGTGGAGCCGCCTGAGCCGCCCGTCCATCAGTCCGCGGCGCCCGCCGAGCCGGCGGCGCCCTACCAGCCGTCGTCATTCGGCCCGCCGTCCGAGCCGACCGGCCCGTCGTCCGTCCCATCGTCGGGTCCGCCGCTCGGCGGGGCGCAGGCCGCTCTGCCGACACCGGTGACGGGGACACCGACACCGCCCGCGTCGCCGCTCCCGCCAGTCGACCCCGAAGACACCGCCGCGTGGACGTTCAACCCCTACGAGGACGACGACGAGCCGGAGGCGTCCGTCCCGTCCGGCGGCTTCGGCGCTCCGCCGTCGCCCGCATGGGGAGGCGGGCTGCCGGCGCTGCCCGCGAACGAGAGGCCCGAACTGCCGGCCTCCGGCATCGGCTCCGGCTCCGCGGAGCACCTGCCGAACACGTTCGGGCTGGAACCGCCGCCCGAACGCTCGGAGTCGATCGTCCCGGAGTCGTGGTTCGCGCAGCCGCGCAAGCCCGACGGCCCGGACGCCGAAGCGACCCAGATGTGGGGACAGCAGCAGCCGGGCGCGGGCGTCCAGCAGCCGCCCCCGATGCTCGACGCGGACGCGACGCAGATCGCGCCCGGCCAGGGGATGCACAATCCCGGCATGCCCGGCGGCCAGGGCTCGCCCATGGGCTTCGGCGGCAACTTCGACCAGACGCGCATGGACCCGGGCCAAGGCATGGCCGCACCCCCGATGGGCCAGGGCCCCATGGCCCAGGGGCCGCCGATGGGCGGCCCGATGGGTGGCCCGATGGGCGCTCCGATGGGCGGCCAAATGGGCCAGGGAATGCCCATGGGTCCGATGGGGCAGGGCGGGCCGGGCGACCCCGCGTACGGCGGCTACCCGCCGAATCAGGGCGGACGTCCGGGTGGCGGTGGGCCGAGCAAGCCGCTCATCGCAGCCGTCGCCGCCCTGGTCACGGTCGCGGTCGGCGCCGTGGTGTTCGTCGTATGGCCGTCCGGTGACAACTCGTCCGCCGGCGGCGACCCCACGCCGTCGCCGTCCAACAAGCAGGTCGCGCAGAAGAACCAGATCCCGACCGAGACCGTGGAGCAGGCCAAGGTCGTGAACAAGGTCCTGGACGACAGCGTCGCCACCCGCCGCGTCCTCGCCGGCGCGCTCGGCCGCGCGGGCAAGTGCAAGACGCTGCCGCAGGCGATCCAGGGGTTCGAGAAGGTCGCGCAGCACCGCCAGAACCAGCTGGTCCGCACGAAGAACCTCCAGGTCGACAAGCTCGCGAACGGGGAGCGCCTGCGTGTGTCGCTCGCCCAGGCGCTGACGGCGTCGCTGCAGGTCGACCAGGTCCTGCTGCAATGGGCGCGGCAGAACCAGGCCAACTGCCGGGGCAAGCCGCACCCGGCCGCGGCGAAGGTTCCCGGACGCGCGGCAGGTGAGCGGCGCGCGACGACGGCCAAGCAGAAGTTCGTCGTCCTGTGGAACCCCGTCGCCAAGAAGACGGGCCAGCCGCAGCGCAGTTGGAAGCGGGTGTGACGGCCGGTCACGACCCGGTTGCGATCTTCTGACGAGCCGCCCGCGCCGTGGGACGGCGCAGTATCTTGTCCCCGTTTGGGACTTACGGGGTAGTGGGACTTCACGGGGTAGGGGGCCTCATGCGGTGTCCGGGCTGCGGGAACGACACCAATCCGGCGTTGCCCCGGTGCACGCGCTGCAACGCGTCCCTCGGAACCCCACCGGGCGTGGACCCGACGGCCCCCGACCAGCGCGGCGGCGGCGCGACCTCCCATGACCCGCAGGCCGGCGACGCGACCTCTCATGACTCCCCGGCCGGCGACGCGACCACCCGCGACCCGCTGGGCGGCGCGGCGCGTCCCGGTGAGCCGCTGCCGCCGCCGTGGACCTCGTCACCGCAGGAACCCGTCCAGTGGGAGTCCCCGCCGCCCGGCCCCCCGCCCGGGCCGCAGCCCGGCTTCCCGCCCGACCACACGACGCCCATGCCCCCGGACGAGACGTCGACGCAGCTCTCCCCCGAGCCGTGGGCCGACCCGGTCTCTCCGGAGCCGTGGGCCGAACCCGCGATCTGGCAGCCGCCCGCGCCGCCGAAGCGGAGCAGGGTCCCGTACTTCCTGGCCGCGGCGGGAGCCGTTCTCCTCTTCGGGTTGGCTCTCGGCATCGTGTTCTGGCCGAGCGGATCGGAGACGCCCGCGCAGCCCAGCGGCGGCGGCGTCCCGTCCGCCCAGGGCCAGGGCACCGAGTCCGCGACCGGCGAGCCCGGCGGCGACGCCGACAGCGGCGACGTCGAAGCGCAGGCCAAGGCGGTGGACGCCCTCCTTGAGGACATGGGCACCACCCGTTCCGAACTCGGCGGCGTGGTCGTCGACGGCTGTCCCACCAACGGCCTGCGACGCATCTTGGAAATGCGCATGGGCCAACTGGAGAGGGCCCGCGAACTGGACGTCAGCGCGCTCGACAACGGCGTCCCGATGAAGGACGCGCTCGTCCGCGCGCTGGAGGCGTCGACCGAGTCGAACCAGCGCTACGTGGACATCTCGCCCGGCTGCCCGACCGAGGCGGAGGTCGCGGACGTCAACCAGCGCGCGAGCAACGCCAAGAACGAGTTCATCGGCCACTGGGCTCCCGTCGCCGAACAGGCCGGCCTCCCGGCCCGCACCGAAAGCGACATCTGACCGGCGTCACTCCGCGTCCTGGGACTGGCCCAGGAAGGGGAGCCCCTTGGACGGGTCCTCAAAGGGGGCGACGAATCGTTCGAACCAGCTCAGGATGGGTTCCAGCCATTCCGTGACGCGCATCGTCTCGGCGACATGGTCGACCTGTTCGTCCTCCTCGAAGCCGATCGCGACAAAGGTGAGGTCCTGGTAGAAGCCCGCCTGGTCGTCGGCGCCGTAGAGGGCGGTGAGGGCGATGGGACGGTTGCGTTCCAGTTCCATCGACAGCGGATGGCGGCGCAAGCTGCGGAGGCGGTGACCGAGCTTCGGGTCCGGCCGCTGCTTCAGGCCGGGAAGCTGGTAGTCGAGGGGCGGGGCGGCGGCGTGCTTGTCCGGAACGCCCTCACCGTAGGGGAACAGGCGGTCGAGTTCGTGCAGCCACCTGACCTGCGGGATGACCCAGTTCGGGTCGGGGGCGGTGCCCGGGGGCGCGCCGTCGAGGAGACGTCCGGCGACCTCGGCGACGGCGGCGGTCAGGTCGGACGGCGGGTAGGCGGTGCGCAGCGACCGTGACCGCCGCGTCACCGACCTCTCCACGACCGTCGCCAACGCGCACTCGCGCAGCCGGGGCGCGAGCCGCGACCAGGCACGGCGCAGCTCGGGCGGAACCGCCGGCATCGGCCGGTTCACGACATGGGACAGGACCAGCGTGTCGGCCCACAACCGAAGCCACGCCCAGTCGGCGTGCCCGGCGATGAGATCGGCCTCGCGCAGCTCGTAAAGGGTGCAGGCCCGCCCGGAACGGCACTCGCATCCGCACGCCGCCGAGCGGCGGCCGTCCACGGGCGGCGGCGGACCGGGCAACTCGGCCTCCCGCCCCTCCCCCAACGGCACCCGCACCCGCAGCGGACGGTCCATGCCGTCTGCGAACACGGCCGCGACCCCCGGCCGCAGCGACACGACCTCCCGAGACTGGTCGACGTCCAGGTTCATCGCCGCGCCGACCTGGTGCCGGTCGTCGTAGGCGGGCAGCCGGTGCACGACCTTCAGCGCCGTGTTCTTGATGACGTCCGGGACGAGCTTCGTCGGGATCTGCTCCGCGACGATGATCCCCTCCCCGTACGCGCGGATCTCGGCGAGCATCCCGGCGAACAGCTCGACGGCATGCGAACTGGTGCGCTCAGGCCCCCGGTTGCGCAGCAGCCGGTGCGCCTCCTCGATCACGATGACGTGCCGGAGCGCAGGCCCGTCGCCCCGGTCGCGGCGCCGCTCCCGCATCCGCAGATGCTCGACGATGCGGATGATGAGCGTCCCCATGAGGAACGCCTTGTCCTCATCGTTCGCGACGTCCTCAATGGCGAGGACGATGTTGTCGCGGAGCATCCCGCCGATGTCGGCCGGGTGACCGCCCTCGAAGAACCGTCCCGCCGAGCCGATGCGCAGCGAACGCAACCGCACGTCCACGAAACCCTGCACGTCGGCCATCAGCTCACGCCCGTAGCCGACGTCCGAGATGACCTGAAGCGCCGCGTTCTGCAACTGCTCCAACGTCGGAACGGCGGGCTCGATGAGCGAACCGGGAACACCCCCGCCCGTCACCACGTCCCACCCGTTGTTCTCATAGACCCTTTGCAGGGCCTGCGCCATGATCTGCGGGAACGGCTCCTCAGCGTCGAAAGCCGCCTGGAACAGCGCCCGGACCATGTCGATGTGCGCCTGCACCGGGTAACCGGGCTCCGGGGCGAGCGGATTCACCGACAACGGCACCGACCCCGGATCGGACGGATTCACCACCGTCACCGGCCCGCCGAGATCCCGGATGCGCCCCGCCATCGCCGCGTACTCCGACTTCGCCGGCTCGATCGCCAGCCACGGAATGCCCGCACGCGTCAACTGCTCCAGCAGATGCCGGACGGTCTGCGACTTGCCCGCCCCCGTCGCGCCCGTCACGAACACGTGCCGGTTGATCGTCGAACGCGGCACGGTGAGCCGCCCGACCTGCCGGTCCTGCCCGTCCAGGATCGCGCCCAGCTCGATCTGCGCCTCACCCTGCCCATCGGTCTCGGACGTGACGTCGAAGTACCCGGCGTCCAGCACCCGCAGCCCCGGAACCTCCCGCCGCGGCAACCCGGCCAGCGCCGCAAGCGCCCCGGCCGTGGCCACGAACGGAAACCGCTGCTCCGGCTCGGCCACCGCACGCACCGGGACGGGCGCCGCACCGGGGCTCAACATCTCCCCGAACGACCCGCTCCCCTGCCCCGACCGAAGCCGATACGGGTGATGCCCCAGTTCCATCGACCCGACCAGCACGGGCGCGATCTGGCTCAACTCGTCCTGCGTGGCGGCCCCCGCCACCACCCGGACCTGCCACAGCCCCGCCTCCCGGAACGCGTCCAACTCGGCAAGCCGCTGATCCGCCCGAGCGACGGCGAGCCGCGCCTGCTCGTCCTCTCCCCGCCGCAACATCCGCAACTCGTGATGCAGCTCCCGCATCTCCGAATCGATCAGCCGCTCGTCACACGGATCGGCGACCACGAACCACCCGAACGGCCGCTCCATCAACGTGACCAGCGTCGCCTCGAACAGCCCGGGCCCGCCGTCCGCCCCCGCCCCCTGCGGCGCGAGCCGCCCGGGACACCGCGTCCACGCCATCCGCCCGGCCTGCCGCAACCACCCGTCCCCTACGGGAACCCCACGGGCACCGCTCGGGAACAACAGCCCGTACGACTCCGCCCCAGGCTCCGGCGCCCCGATCGGACCCGCATTAGTGATCAGCTCCAGCGGAGCCCCACCACCCGCCGACAACCACCCGACAACGAACGGCCGCCCCAACCGCGCCGCCGACAACACCGCAGGCAGCACACTGACAAAGTCCCACTCGGCAGACGCATCCCGCTGCGGCGCGGGGATGGCCAGAATCCGATACCAGGGCCCCGGCAGCACGAACTCCCCCGCCTCACGGCGCCCCCGAGCCTCCGGCACACCCTGCGAGCCGCCCGCCCGCATCCCCGCCGGCGGCCCTCCCGGCGGCACCGGAGGCAGCCCGGCCCCCCTCCGGTAGGGCGGCATCCCAGGCGACGGCGAACCAGGGGAAGAAGTCACCCCAGCATCCTGACGCCCCACCCCACCCCAAGCCAATGCCCCACCAGGAAGAGCACTCCACCGCAGCATGACCCACGAGGGTTGACGATGACGTCACCGCAACGGCCACCGGACGCGGAATCACCACCCCGGAAGCGCAAGCCCAGTTTCCGGGACGAACGCAGGCAGACCTATCGAAGTTCATACCTATTGCCGGTGATCGTGGCGATGAGTCCGTTGTGATGCACGACCACCATACGACCGGCGCGAGGCGAAATGATGACGACATCGCTCGCGGTCATCACGTCCTCAAACACTTCGGCATAGGAATGCACAAATTCCGAAAAGCCTGTGTCGTGAACGAAAAATGGCCCGAAATTCGACTGAAAACTATGCATCGTTACTACGACCAAGATACCGACCAAAACGGGCCGACAGTAGTCGACCAGCCTCTCGGCGACATCTCGCGGATCACGATCATCGGTCGGGAATTCCGTCCAGGCCGCCGGCGAGAGCCCAACGATCTGATCGGGATCGAACCCACCCGAACCCGGATTCACCGCGTCCAGCACACGTTCGGCGATCCTCCAGTTCGGATGGACCGACAACTCCACCCTCGCCCCCCTGCGCTAGACCCAAATAGACGCCCCCACCACTGGAGTATTAAACGATGTGGCATCGCTTGAGTCGTGCCGCATCCCTGCGAGAACCCAGCTTTTCCCACAGCGCTCCAGACGCCGAACCCCGGATTATCCACACACCATAGACTCGCAAACCCACGCCCATTAAAAGGTGGGCATGGCGAGTTCATTTGACTTCCTTTATTGCATCGCATACTCAAGTCCCGTGCCCACTTGTGTCAATGAAACTTGATCATTTGGAATCTCTTCTCAAATTGTCCGTAATCGGCGGACGAACGCGCGCCAGATCGCTTCCGAATCCGACAATGAGATCTCCGCCACCGGTCACGTTCAGCGTGTTTGGTCTGCGCGGCAACAACATCGGAGGGCAGAGCTCGGCGCCTGTGTTCAGATCGGTCAGTGAAATCCTGCCGTCCGCGCGGCCGATGTAAACACTCGGCCACGCCCGCACAGCAAGCGCGGTGACCTCTGCCCTGACACGAACTTTCGGCCCTACTGAATCGCCGGAGGCGTTCCACACGCGAATGGTGTGCAATCCGGAACGCCCCTCATCGAAGTGCCCAGTCACGATATGAGAGGCGAAAATACTGAGGACGACATCATTGCCTACCTCTGGAAGGGCGATCGACGGTGCCTCGAGGTCATCGAGGGCTTGTAGAATCAGCGGCTGGCTGTAGGAGGAACATGCCGCGAATACCCTGCCGCCCACGTTCCCAGTCACGAACCCTGTGACCATAGACGAGACCCCGGTCTGAGTCTCGGCGAGGAGGATCCCATCGCGAGCTCGCCACAGCTTGAGTTGTCCTTCGGGACCGAAGGTGGCCAGAATCTGGCGACCTTGTAATGTTACACGGGACAGCCAATGTACATACATAGGATGCGCAGCGATCGGGGTACCGTATTGGACACCACCGGTAATGTTCCACCGCCGCAGACTGCCGTCGGACACGTATCGCGAGCCGGCACCTGCCGCCGCGATAACATCGCGACCATCGAGCCAGGCCGTAAGAGTGCGCGTATTTTCGACGCCGGTCACCAGCGGATCAGTGATCGGCCGCCCGTTTGTGCATCTACGCGCTACGATCGTGCCGCCCTCATCGACGCTGACCACGGCGTCGGCTCCTTCCACCAAGGCGACGGCGCTGATGCGCTCGTTATGGCCCGATTCGCGAACCACAGGAACACCAAGATTCCACACGGCTATCACACCGTCTTGGGACGACCCGGTGAGCAGGAGGTCGCGATCTTGCCACCTGATCCCTTGCACTATGCAACGTGCGACCGGCCCGGCGATCGGTGACTGTTCCTGTTGAGACGTACTCAGGTCCCACAAATGCACTCGCCACGGCGTGGGGACCGTAAGCGTCCCCGACAACGCGGCCAGCTTGACGTGAGGTCGGGGGTCGCTCCACATCCGCATCAGCCCATCGGGAGGACGCCCCTCATGGGCAGCGATTGGAGCGCTGATCCGCGCACCGGTCGCCAGGTCGTATGTGACGATCGAGCCGCGTTCGCCGACCACGGTCACGCAATCCCGGCCGCCCAAGGTGGACAGCACGACATCCCGTACCCTTCTGAACTCCTGCGGTACTCGTATACGCATGCGCCTGCCGCTCTCAAAATCCCACAGTGAGAGTCCCTCCCCACCGGTGAGCAGGACGTGGCGCCCGTCAACCAGTTGGCCTCCACACATCGAGTACGCCACAGGCGCATCCAGCACACCCAGCGGCTCACAGGTCGGCAGGGACAAACGCCGGACGCGTCCCCTCACGTCCAGGGCCACCACTTGCGTCCACCGATCGGAACCCACCACGTACAGGTCCCGCACATCCTCGCCTGTATCGACCGTTTTCCGCAGGGACGAATCCGCTACCGTCCAGATCCGCAGCACGCCGCCAGGATGGCCGGAGACGAGCAACAGATCCCCTGCGGCAGTCGCGAACGACAGACACCGGACGGGCTCCGCGCACGGAAGAGCACGCGATCGCCCGGAGAGGACATCCCATATTTGTAGTCGAAAGCTCGTCCCGTTATCCCGCTGGGTTGGTCCTCGGGTAGACGTCGCAATTAATGGGTGCCCGCCGAACTCTGTCCAAGCCATCGCCGTCACGGACCCTACATGCAACTTCAACTGAAGCCTGGGATCGATATCCCGATCACTCGCCCAGCCTACCCGCCATAGTTCCGTGTCATTGCTTAACCTGGCATGCTGTTCCGAGGCATCAACAAGTCCCCGGCGCACGGTGTCAAGGTGCCGCAATTGACGCCGATCGAAATCACTGAGGTTAAGCCACCCCGAAATAGCCGCTCCGCCGTCATCCGAATCCAACATCGGTCCTCACTAACGATCTTCTCGATATAGCACAACGTAAGCACACGACTCACTGTCACCAAGGGTCCCACGCTCCAGGTGCGGGTTCCGGCAGTCCGTGTCGCGCGAACGCAGTTCGAGCAATTTCCTCCAATGAAGTGAATCCCGGCATATCCCAGGGCCGATAGTGTCCAGATTCATTACCGAAATTGATGATCATACCAGCTTCGTCGACTTGGAACATACCCGCCATGATCACAGGTCTACCCTCCGCCAGGCTCGTATGCCCCGCCGTTTCGTCGAGTTCAACGAGGTCATCCAGGTGGACAGCTCGAAGCGATCCGCGCGGCCGCACAACGTAGAGGTACTCGCCTTCCCGAAGGGATCCCCCTGGCCTTACACCGGCAACCCGAGGAATGGGACCCTGGGGCGTATCATCCACCCCTCCGCGGAAAGCCCTCCACAGCTTGGGACGCGTGCAGTTGTGAACGAGAACCGACGTCTCACCGGCCAACACGTAGAACGTGTGAGCTTCGGCGACGTTCAGGTTGTGGACTCGCTGGTGCGCGGTGCGGGGCTTGACGGCGGTGATCTGGACGTGGGTGCCGGCGCTTGTGCGGAGCCACATCCCGGGTATCAGGTCGGCGGCCTCGACCCACTTCGCGATGTCGCCGGTGACCCAGAAGGGGTGGTTGTCGGTGGCGATGACTACGCCGTTCTTGGCGAGCTTGTGGTTGAGCGCTTCGGTGGAGCTGGCTTTCGGCTCGTTCCCGGTCACCCGGAATCGGTGTGGGGCGTCGGTGTTGACGGTGATCTGGACGAGGTGCTTGTCGCCTTTGGAAGTGATGGTGCCCAGGACGACCTGGGGGCTGGTTTCTCCGGTTTCTGGGTCTGTGGCCAGTACCTTGTCGCCGACTTCGATGTCTTCGATGTCCCGGCGACTGCCGTTTGCAAGGAGAACCTGCGTTCCGGGGACGAAACTGCTGCACTTCTTTGGTGAAGGACTTGCGGGCGAAGATTTCTCCGGCGACCGCTTCGGTGGTGACGTCTTTGCGGGAGGAGGATCTGCGGGCGACCCGCCTCCTGACCCCTTCGGCGGATCCGGCGCGTCGTTCCCCTTCTTCGCCAACTGCTTCATGAGTGCCCGGAGGAATCTACTACCCGGCTTGAAGAGTTTGCCGATAAACGGGATGAACCCAGCCGCGGTCCATGCGCATGCGCCGGCACTCTTGCCGGTGAGACAACTCCAAGCGTCACGGACGCCGAAGATTAGATCAAGTGCGTCTATCACCACGGGGAGCCAGCCTGTGGTGGGTGGCGGGCCAGGGTTGTTCACGGCCAGCCGTTCCCTGATCCACCGGTCTTTGGCGCACCGGTATGTCGCTACATCTGCGGGGCTGCATCCGCCGTAGGAGGCCATCGCGCGATGGACTCTTGAGGATCCGCCGGAGGACCATCCTCTCGACCAGTCTCTTGAACCGCCCGGCCTTGCGTGGGGGCCGGTGTGGGCGAAGTCTGCGGAGCAGGAGTTTCCTGGGCAGGTGCCGCTGGGGTCCGCGAAGGTGACGGGGCTGTTGTTGGCGTAGGTGTAGCCGTTCATCTGCTGGGGGTCGGCCTGGTTCAGGACAGGGTCGACGGAGATGAAGCGGCCGGTTTCGGGGTCGTACTCGCGGGCGCCGAGGTGGGTAAGGCCGGTGGGGTCTTGGGTGGCTCCGAGGAAGCCCTTGTCGTTGGGCCAGGTGGCGTCGTCGTCCAGGCTGCGGACGGCGCCGAAGGGTGTGAAGCGGCGGACGGTACTGGCCTGGGTGGCGGCGTCCACGGCGATTTGCGCAGTGCCTTGGTGGTCGGCGGTCAGGTAGGTGACGGTGCCGTCAGCGGTGCGCATTGCGACGGGTTGGCCACCAAGGCTGTAGTAGCGGGTTCCGGTGGCGGTGCTTGCGCCGTTGTAGGCGCGCAGCTCGGTGCCGCCGAGGTAGAGGGTCGATCCGGTGGGGTCTTTTCGGATCAGACGGTTACCGCCGGCGTCGTAGACGAAGGTGACATCGTTGCCCTCTTCGGAGGACTTGGCCAGTTCGCCTTCGGTGTTCCACTCGAAGGTCTGGGTGCTGCCTGTGGGGGTTTCGGTGGTTTGGATCGCGGTGGTGTTGCCGACCGCGTCGTAGCCATAGGTGCGGGTGCGGTCGCCGTCCGGGCCGGTCTCGACGAGTGTGTTCAGGCGGCTGCCGCTTCCGGGGGCGGCGTAGGTGTAGGTGCGGACGGTGTCGGCGTCGCCACCGATGCCGTGCTGGATTTGTTTGGTGCGGTTGCCGGCCTTGTCGTAGGTGAAGGAATGCCAGTACGGGGCCGGGCCGCCGATGAGGTTGTCGGCGGGTTCGGATGCGCAGGCGTCAGTGGTTCCTTGCGTCCAGGCTTGGGTGAGGCGCTGGAAGTGGTCGTAGGTGAAGCATTGGTTGTCGACGCCGTCCTGGGAGGCGTCGGTGATTGAGGTGATGGTGCCCGCATCGGTGTATTGATAAGTGGCAGCGCGGGCGGAGCCGGCGATTCCTTCGCGGGAGGTGGCGGCGTGGTCGAGCCGCCGGGTGCCGTACTGGTACTGGAAGGTTTGGAAGGCGCGTTTCCCGGGGGACCCGTAGTCGACGATCTGGACTTCACCGGTCTTCCGGTAGTTGATGTCGCCGATGTAGGCGTGCAGGTCGCTGGACAGTTTGGTGGGGCGGGCGAACTCGTCGTAGCTGGGAGTAAGGGTTTCGTAGGGCAGGCCGCCGGCGACGGGTGGCCTGAAGGACTGAAGCGTGCCATCGCTGTTGTATTCGGCGACCATGGAATAGGTTCCCGCCAGCGCGCCCTCGGTTGAGGGAATGGTCACCGTGGCGGTGTGAACGCGTCCCATCTCGTCGTATTCGCGGATGTTGCTGGTGTACTGGGCGCCGTTGTGGTGGCGTGTCGCGCTGGCCGGTTTGCCTTTGCCTCGCCTGACGGTGTCGTAAGTGAAGGAGGTGAGCTTGCTGCCGTCGGCTGAGCCGTCGCGGGTGTCGGTGACGCGGCCCAGACCGTCATAGTTGGCGAAGACGCTCTTGCCGCGCGCGTCGGTAGTGGAGACGAGGCGGTCGAGGTCGTCGTAGGTGAAGGTGGTGGTTCCCTTGTCAGGGTCGGTGGTCTGGGTCTTGCGGCCGCGTAGATCGTAGGTGGTGGTCCAGACGTTGCCGGACGGGTCGGTCACCGAGGAGGTCTGGCCGGCGGGGGTGTAGGTGTAGGTGGTGGCGTCGTAGTCGCCGGTGGGGGTGGCGGCCTTGTACTGGCGGCGTTCGACGACCTGGCCGAGTGCGTTGGTGATCTGGGCGGTGGGCGTGGCACCGTCGGGTGGGGTGACCGAGACGCGGTTGCCGCCGCCGTAGTCGTAGGTGGTGCGCCACAGTTCCGCTTCCGGCTGGGAGCCGTTGCCGGTCGTGAGGCGCTGGACGGTCGGACGGCCCAGCCCGTCATAACTTGTGCGGGTTTGGGTCTCGACCGCACCCGGGGTGCCGACGCCGAACAGCTCGGTTTCGGGGGCGCCCGTCGCCGGATAGGCGGCGTAGGTTTTGACGGCCTGGCCGCGGTCGTCGTAGAAGGTGTCGGTGATCAGCCGTGCCGACTGGCCCTCGGGCGCCTGCGTGGGCGTCTGGGTCTGCCGGGGACGCAGCCATCCGTCCAGCAGGCTGATGCCGGTGACGCGCAGGCTTCCGGCGACGATGGCCTTGGACGTGACCGCGACGATCTCGCCGTTGGCGAACCGGTACTCGTACTCGTGGCTGGGATCGTCGCCGTTGGCCTTGGACCGATCGGGCCGCCACACCTTCCGCAGCCGCCCCAGCCCGTCGTAGACCAGGTCGGTGACCTGGCCGTTGGCGTCGGTGGCGCGGACCGGCTGCCCCCAGGCCGGATCGAGTTCCTGGTTCGAGGTCAGCGCCGTGGACGGGTCGGCAGGGTTGGGCGGCGGGGTGGTCGAGGTCACCTTGGTGGTGAGCCCCTGCGTTTCGGTGTAGGCGGTGGTCGTCACCTGGCCGAGGGCGTTCTTGGACTGCGTGACGCGCCCGTAGGGGTCGTAGGTGTTCTCGATCTCGGTCACATAGACCGGGGCACCGCCGTCGTAGCCGGAGACGTTCTCGACCTTGGTCGCCCGGCCCTGGGTCGGGCCGGCACCGTAGGCTTGGTCGTCGTAGAAGGTCCGGACATCGGAGAGGACCTCGTCCGGGCGGTCGGCTGTGGCCGTGCAGGACGCCGCGACGGTCTCCACGCGAGCCGGATAGTCCACCATCCAGGCGCTGGTGTTGTCGGCATAGGTGGTCCGGGTGCACTTGTCGTCGACATCGGTGGTGACGTCACCGAGATCGTTGACAGAGGTGACGCGTCCGACGCCGGGGCCGGACGCCTTGAACGTGTTGTCGATCTTGGTCTCGAGCCAGCCGCCACCATCCTTGGCCGTCCACGCGCGGGCGGTGTCGACGCCGATCACGTTGGCGGTGACGGTGCCCCAGGAGCGGGTTCGTGACGCGGTCTGCACCCGCCACGGAGTGTTGACCGATTTGGAATGGACGCTGCCGCCCGGCTCTGTGTACTGCACCGTCTTGAGCGGGAAACCGGCGAGGGCGTTGTGGTCGGTGTAGGTGCCGCCCTCTCCGTCAGAGACGCTGATGCTCTTGGTCCCGCCGGACTTGGTCTGACGGTCCCCGTCCATGCCGCGCATGTAATAGGTGTCGGACTGAGTGGCGGGGTCGGCGAAATCGCCGGTGAATGTGCGGACGTGGCCGTACCCGCGCCACTGCGACCAGGTCTTGTCCTTCTCTTTGGTCAGCCCGTCATCGTCGTCGAAATGCCAGGCCGCACCACCCACGTACTCGTACTTGGTGGCCATGTCCGGGGCCAGCCCGGTGCGGTCGGTCTGAATGACGGACGTCACCACGTACTTGTGGAACCAGTCGGTGATCGGATCCTCGCGTCCCGGAGGTGTCCAGATCACCGGCATGCAGCGGGTGGTGTTGGTCTCCGGCGTCGGCAGATTCGACAGGGAGCAGTCGGTGTCGGAGTAGGCGATGTCGATCTGCCCGCCGGCCTCGTCGTAGATGGCGCCGAGCCGGTAGCGGTAATAGGCCAGGATGTCGTCGCCGGTCTCGTCCAGCCGGTTGGGCATCTGGACGTGGTTGAAGGTGACCTTCGGCATTGTCACCGCCCCGCCGCCGTCGGTCGCGGGGTGGCCGGTGTGCTCGATCTCCTCCAGCAGCAGGTCGCGCTCGACGTCGGCCAGGCCCCAGTCGTGGTTCAGCGACCACGAGTCCACCGGCCGGTAGCCTGAGCCGTCCGGCTTCAGGATCTGGGTCGTGATCTTGGCCAGGCGCTTACGGGACCAGAACGTCGGCGTGAGCGCTCCGTGGTCCTCCTTGCATTCCTGGCCGGAGTTGCAGTTCAGGTCCCACGGGACGTCCCACCACTTGTCGGGGTTGGTGCCGATCTTGGACGGGGCGCAGTCGAAGGTCGCGTCCGGGATGCAGCGCTCGGAGGTGGTGAAGGTGACCTGCGCGGGCGCCTTGGCGAACAGCGCGTCCTTGCGCAGCCCGTAGGAGATCGTCTCCAGATACCCGCCGCGCGTGTAGGCGGTCTCGTCCTCGGGCTTGAGGTTGCGGCCGTAGTGGTTGGCCTCTTTGCCGTAGGTGTACAGGATGGCGTTGCCGCCCGGGTCGACGACGTAGTCGAGGTTCCACCGATAAGCCTGCTGACACCATGAGCCCGCGAACGTCGAATCGTGGCAGGGCTCGCCGGAGTCGTCGCCGAAGACCGGCATGGTCCACGCCGAATTGGTCTCCGGTTTGCCGTCCGTCCATTCGGGAGCGCGGTTGAGACCGAAGTAGTACTGCGTTCCGTCGGCGGCGGTGACCTTCCAGTACTCTCCGTTGTCATCACCGTTGTTGTTCGAGGAGCTGGTGAGCTTCTCGAACTTGGTGCCGTCGTCGTTCTTCAGCCGCCATGTGCCGTCGGCGGCCTTGATCAGCTCTCCGCCCTTGCCGTTCCAGGCGATGGTCGCGTTGTCATAGGCCCAGCACTGGTCACCGGGCGAATTCCCCCACTGGTCCTTGGGGGCGCCGTCCTCCTTGCACGACTTGAAGCGGCGTTCGATGAAGCCCGGCCACAGGTCGAAGCCCTCCCCGACCCACGACGGCTGCCCATTGGTGTTGGCCGTGCGGCCGTCCACACTGCTGGACGAATAGGAGACCGCGACCTTCGGCGTCAGCGCGCCGGGCACCGGCGGCACCCGCATCGGATACGACCACGAGAAGTCACCGCCGCTGCCGCCCGCCTCCCAGGTCGCTGAAGAACTCAGCGAGGTCGCCTTGTAGTCGCCCTGGGAACTCCCGGAATCCGCGGCAGCGACCAGCAGCGTCACGTTGCCCTGAGCCGAGGCAACCGCCGGAGACCCGGACTCGGGGGCCGGTGCCGCCTCCACTTCCGCGGTCAGCGTCCTGCCCTCACCGTCGTTGGCCGTCTCCAGCGGAACGGGGGTGCGACACTCCGGTCGAGCGGGGGTGGTCAGGGCGCACTGCGGCAACCGCATCAGCCGCAGGCGGGCACCATATGCGCCGCCGAACGCCTGCCCGAACTCGGCGTAGTCGAGTCGCAGCCGCACCCGTCCGGACGTGGGGGCATCGGTGCGGGCCACGGTGAACGCCACCCCGTCCACACCCACGGTGCGAGCGGCGTCACGGTCCAGGACCTGAACCCGCACCCGGTCAGCCCACTCCACGCGGCTCCGTCCGCGCTTCTGCTCGCTCGGCGGCAGAATCTCGATCGGGAGGTCACCCGCCTTCTTGGCCCCTTGGGTCCCGGCCGAGCGGGCGGACGCCGAACCCGTGGGGACCTCGACCTCGGCGCTGCCGGCCGCCGGCCGCGCCGCTCTGGCCGCCGGGCCCGGCTTGACCGCCGGATCCGACTTGCGCGGCCTCACCTTCAGAGCCTTGCCATCGACAAGTTCTTGATGGTCCTCGACCGTGGGACGTCCGGAATTCGGCGGCTCGGCGGAAGCCGCCGGCGCCGACAGCAGCCCGGCCGGCAGCACGACCGTCATCACGATCGCGGTCGTCCTCAGAAGCCGACTCCAGCCCAGCAGCAACACCTTGCCACGGCTGCGACCAGACACCTTCCGGCCAGCGTTCACGACGTCCTCCAGCACACCAATCCGGCGCGGATCATGAAAACAGGGAGTCAAAGGCGAGGGCGGGAATCCGGTCCGTCAGCCGTGGCCTCGAAGCAGCCGTCGGCCTGGACGTGGCGGGCGGATCACGGGCCCGCCTCGGTCGGTATGTCGTCGAAGATCGCCAGGCGAGTCACCTGTTCTCGGGTCAGCGCACCCTGGTACACCCAGATGTCGTCGATAGCGTCGGTCCAGTACTCAGTGCCGGAACCGTCCGTCGCCCCGAACTTGCTGCGCCCGACCTGCAAGAAGGAGTTCTCGGTTTCGAAGCCTTGGACCTGGCCCTCCTGTGAGACTCCGTCCGAGGTCTCGTACAACTCGCCGTCGACGTAGAGGCTCATGCGATCGCGCAGCGCGTCATACACGATCGCCACGTGCATCCAGTCGTCCGGATCGAAATTCCCGTGGACGGCGACAATGGGGTCGGCAGCGGCATCGTCGCTGTTCCGCATCTCGATCTGCCAGCTCCCCTGCAACGCAGGATCCGCACCAGGCACGTACCGCAACGCGAACGCGTTGGCGTTCTGACCGCCCTGAGAGAAAACGGTCACGGGTTGCTGGGGACGGCCGGCCGGGTGGACCCAGCCCGTGATCGTGAAGCTGCGATGAGTGTCCACCACCGACCCCGCGCTTTCAGCGAACGCCTTGACCGCAGGATCGAGTTGCAGACCCGCCGGAGCGACCCAACCGATCCCCGCACCCGCCACGATGGCCGCACCATTGTGGGGAATGAGCGCAGGCGCACCGTCCGGCCCCCTGAAGGCGTCATCAACCGGCTCCTCATTCAGCACCCACCGCGCCTTCAGCACCGGATGCTGAGTGAGCAATTCCTCGACCTCCTGATGACCGACGATCCGGTCGTAGACACGGACGTCGTCGATCAGACCCGGCCAATGATCGGCATGGGTGCCCAGCCACAGGCTGCGGCCGATCTGAAAGCCACCCGTGGCATTCCATGCCGTCGTCACCTGAGGGCTCAGGGTTCCCGGCTCACCGTTAACGTAGATCCGCAGCCTCTTGGTCGTGTCGTCGTACACCCCGGCCAAATGGGTCCAGGTGTTCAACTCCGCCTTCTCCTGGGAGAAGGACTGATAGGTGCCGGCTTCGGCTGAGTCGGACTTGACCATGGACAGCGCCCACTTCTGGTACGCGTGGTCGTATTTGAAGTAAAAACCGCTCTTACTCGTCCCGTCCTGGCTGAGCAGCGTCCGGGTACGATCCTCGCCGCCATCCAGACGGACCCAGGCGGACACCGCGAAACTACGCGCCGTGTTGACCACCGGACGGTCGGTCGAGGCGTGCTGTTGAAGCGTATGATCTAGTTGCAGCGCGCCGTCCACCTGCCCCTCGGCGCCCAGGACGCCCCCGTTGTGCACGGTGGCCTTGAATGGGGCAACCGGGCTGTACACCCGGGACTTGCCCGCCGCCTCATCCATGTTCCAGTGCGCGACCAGATCCGTTCCCGTGGGCACCGTTCCACCTGCCAACTGCTGGGCCTGCGCGTCCGACAACGGCTGGGTGAACACCCGCACGTCGTCGATCGAACCCGGCCAGTGGTTGACATACCAGCCGTTGTAGAGACTCCGGCCGATCTGCAGTGGACCATGAGTCTCTAGGGGGCTGACTCCGCTGGTGGTCGCCTGCAACTGGCCGTTCACATACAGCCGCATCTGTCCTGCGGCCTTGTCGTACACACCGGTCAGATGACTCCACTGGCCGAGCGGAAGCGGCACATCGTCCACGGCCCACTGCCAGGGAGTTCCATCGCTGGTGTTGTCAACGGTCGGCCACTCGAAAATAGCCTCACCATTTGCGTGCATCCCCAGAATGAAGCCACTCTGGGACGTCCCTGACTGAGCCAGCAGTTCTCCCTGCCTGTGCTGGGTCGGTTTGGCCCAGGCCGACACCGTGAAACTCTCGGTGGTGTCGACGATCGGCAGCGTGCTCTCGGCGTACCCGTCGGTGCCGTCCAACGTCAATGACGTGCCGTTCTTGCCCTGGCCGCCCAACGTCGCCGAGCCGCGCACCCACGCCGGGCGCCCCGGGCCCGTCGAAGTCACCGCCGTCGAGCCAGCCCCCTCGTCCAGTGTGAACCTGGCCACCGGTTCGGATCCGGTGTTGACGCGGAACTCGTAGGAGACGGCAGGGCCGTTCTGGTTGGAGGGCGCGAACGCCTGCACGGTCAAGATGTTCGGGCCTGAACGCGTCGGCGCGATCTGCACCTGCCTCGCCGCGCCCGCGGTGGTGGCCACAGTGGTGACCGCTTCGCCGTTCAGGGAGACCTCGTACCGGTCGGCGACCCCCGCGGTGTCGGAGATGGTGAACGTGCCCGGCTCCCCCACGCCGCCGTGCCATGCGTCATCCTGCGGATAGTCGGTCGAGCTGATGGTCGGTTTCTCCGGCTTGGCGGGGTCGTAGTAGAAGTAGCAGCCCGTCTGGGCGCCGGCGTAGCTCCACGGGCCCCACTGCTCGCCGTCCCAGGCCCGCACACCCCACCCGATCAGGGTCCGTTCCGGGATCGTGGACGGCAGATCCTGCTGGAACTGGGTGCCGGAAGTCTTGGCCGGTGTCAGCGCCGACGTCCATTTCGCGCCCCAGTCCGAACCGTCGGCGTTGTTGGCCCAGTGCAGCGTGAACTGGCCCTGCACCTTGTTGCGGTCCTCGGTGTCGGGATCCCACAGGTAGGCGTACACCGTGGAGATGTCATTCACCGTCTTGGCCTGGTCCCGGTCAACGCATTTGGTGCCCGGGTCGGCGAACATCGAGTCGGTGTTGGGCTGGTACGGCGGGTTGTTGTACTGCACCTTCAGGTATGCGTCATCGGCGAACCGCTTCCACCAGTCCATCGTCGACTCGCTGTAGGCCTTCAACCCGAACGTGATCGAGCCATGCCCCTTGTTGATCGCGTCCTGCACATGCGCTCGCAGCTTGCTCCCGCCGAACTCCACCGGCGTCTTGGAGCAGTACGCCACGTCACGCGAGGTCAGATGCTCACCCCACACCGAGGAGTTGTTGGTGTTGTTCCAGGTCGCATACGACTGCAACGCCGAGGTTCGCCACAACTGCACCGATGTCGGGTTACTGCAGTTGTAGGCGTAGGTCTCGAAAGCGGTGAACTCCACGTTCTGGATGTAGCGGCCCTTGACCGCCGGCAGCGGCATCCGGAAGAACAGCCGCTTGGTCTGGTTCTTCACACAGTTCGGGTCCTTGGCCACCTCACAGCGGCCCATCCCCTCGGTCGACTTGCCGTCGAACTTGTAATACGACTCACTCGGCCACCCCGACGACACCATCCCCCAACTGGACGCCTTGTTCGTCGTCCACACCGGATCGATGTACACCGGGAACTTGGTGTCTGGCGCGGTCAGCAGCTTCTCGTCCGGGACGAGGGTGACCTTGCCGTCCCCGACCGCCACATCGATCGACGCTGTCTTGGCACCCTGCACCGGCCCCTCAGCCGGATCGGCCGGATCCTCGGCCGGTGCGCCGGCACGGGCCCGCGATCCCGACGCGGACTTGGCGCGGGAGGAATCCCACATCTTCGGCGACGGCGCCTCGAACACCACCTGCCCCGACCCCGGATCGGTGGCCTTCAACACCCCGCTGCCCGCCTCCTCCGACACCGACAACCGAGTGGTCGACAATGCCAGCGCCAGCTCGGCCACGCGCGGGTTCTTGGCGGCCTGCGCTGTTCTGACCACCAGCACGTGCGCGAATCCGTCCGCCCGCGCCCGCAGCCGCAGATCCACATCCGGGCCCGCCACGCCCTCATACACTGCGGTGTCACCGTCCAGGACCGGCTCGGGCAACGACCCCGGCCACGACAACGCCAACCGGCGCCCGGCCCGGGTCATCTGCACCATCGGACCGTTCCCGCCACTGGAGAACACCAGCCCCACCGTCGAGGCGCCCGGCACCACCGCCTCGCCCGACCGCCGCAACGTGGTGTCGATATCCACCCATTTGCCGCCCCGACGTGCGCGCACCGGCTGCACGCGTTCCTCGACCTCGATGCGGCCGTTCGGCAACGCCCGCACCGTGCGGGTCTCTCCACGCCGGGAGGTGATCTCCACCGGCTCACCCGACCGCCGCGCCTGCGCCACCGCCTTCTGCTCGGTCGCCGCCGTCGTCGGCTCATCGGCGTGCGCCACCGCCGGCACGGCCGCCACCGGAACTTGCCCCAAACCGGCGATCAGCACCAAAGGCAGAACACGGGCCGGCCACACCGGACGCCGCCACAACAATGACCGCACAGCACCCGCACAGCGGAACACGACACCAAGGCCCATGAAAACCCCAACGCGGAAGGGTTGCCAAAACGGCCATAACGTAACTCGGCGTTCAGAAACGGGAAAGAGTCACTGTCGATCTTCTGAATGTGATCTAGATCACCATATTTTCAAGCAAGATCGCGTGATAGCTTAAACGGCTTTTCGCCACCATCCTTCCGGATGGCGCGACGAACAGTGACGATGCATATCCGTTGCGAGGTCAGACCTCTGACCAGATGTGGACTCGGGACATCTTGAACGTCGACGTTGGGGGCACATCTGCCTCTGCGGACAGATAAGACGGGCTTGACGCGACGCAACGAGGCGACATAGGGCCTCCGCTCTTCGTTGTCAGGAAGAGGACGGGGGGTCGGCTTTGTGCCTGCCGTTCGGTTTCAGGGGCGGGACGATCCGGACGGGGCGCGTCCCCGCGCCGCGCGGCAGCGCATGGCGGGCGCGCGACGGCTGCGGGAAGCGCGGGGCGGGGACGTCCGGCGGGGCGGGGTCGGGGGTCGCGGTGTCCGGGGCGTCGTCATTCGCCTCGTCCAAGACCTCTTGGTCGCGGCGTTCCTGTTCGCGGAGGTACTCCTCGAACTCCATCGAATGCGCGGTCGGCAGGGTGATGATGCCGGGGTTGGCGTCGACGAGCAGGGTGCGGCGGCCGGTGGCGCCTGAGTGGGTGAAGACCATGGCGGTCGGCGGCAGCTCCTGAAGCTGCGGCGGCTCGACCAGGAGTTCGCGGAAGCGCTGCTTGGCCGGGGTGTCGCGGGCGCGGCGGCCTTCGACGGTGCGGCCCCAGGCCGTCGCGGAGCTGATGCCCTCCACGAGGGCGGAGTCGTCGGCGGCGGGCGCAGGAAGCGGCGACCAGACCGGGTCGGTGAGGCCGTCGCCGCGCGGGCGGGCGAACGCGACCGTGCTGGCGTAGGTCTCCCCCGCGACGTCGAACAGCGTCTCGCCCGCCGAGTCGGTGATCTCGGCGACGAGGAGGGGCTGGCCGGCGCCGATGTGCTCGGCGGCGACGCGGGCGTCCTCGGGGTTGCCGAGGCGCATGAACCCGACTGCGGCGTGGCCGCGCCGCCCGAGCCGTTCGCGGACGTGGCCGGGGATCGACCGGTACATCAGGACGAGCCCGGTCCCGGTGGCCTCGCAGGCGTCGATGAGGCGGTCCAGGACGTCCCCGCGCAGCTTCTCCGAGCCGCAGAGGAAGAGCGTGTGGTCCCAGCGGCCGCCGGGCGGCGCCTCCCTGATCCGGTGGGTCAGCGCGGTCGTGACGTAGGTGCCGAGGATGCGGTTGGTGAGGACGCCGGCGCGCCGGTCCATCGACACCACGTGCAGCCGGGACGGCGGGAGCCGCACCGGCTCGGTCGCGAGCTTCTCCAGTTTGCGGAGCTGCGCTTCGAGGGCCCACGCGCGCCGGACGACGATCCGGTCGGTGGCGTCCCGGCCGAACAGCGTCGCGATCCGCTCGATCTGGTCGTCGGTGAGCAGGCCCCTGCGGAGGTCGTCGCGCGGGTCGCCGACCTGGGCGAGGACGCGCAGCGCCGCGGTGATCCGCGGGATCGTCGCGTCCGGCCCGAGGACCTCGATGAGCCGCTCCAGGATCGAGTTGTCGAACGACAGGTCGCGGGTGCCGCCCTCTTCCTCGCCCGCGCCGACGACCAGGGACAGCACGTCGGCGAGCGCCTCGGGGTTCAGGCCGCGGGTGACGTCGAGGCGCGGCAGGTCGGCGGGCAGCACCCAGACGAGCGGGTCGTCGCCGCGGTCGGCGGCGAGCCGAAGCAGATCGTGCGCGACCGCGCCCTCGGACAGGTCGATGACGGTGAGGCGCGCGCCCACGGCGAGACGTGCCGCGCCCATGGTCGTGACGGCCGCGGACCATCCGGCGAGCGTCCCGCCGACGACGTCCACCCGGTCCACGCCGGGCGGAACGGCGACCGGATACCACTCGCGCTGGCTCTCGTACGCCGACTGGCGACGCTCCCACTCCGACCTGGCCTCGGCGTACGCCTTCTCCGCCGCGTCGCGCTCCCGCTCACTGGCGGCGCGCCTGCGGTCCTCGGCGGCGCGCTCGTGCGCGATCCTCTCCCGGACGCCGCGTTCGTCGCGCCACAGCGTCCCGCCGGTGATGCCGCTGATGAGGGCGAAGGCCAGCATCGCCACCCCGGCGAACGGCCACGGAACCACGCCGAGGACACCGCACAGCAGGAACAGGACGACGCCGCCGAGCGCGCCGCCGAAGACGATCCGCAGCGGCAGGGCCGCCATGTGCTCGCCCGGCCGCCGCGCCGGCTGCGGGGCCGGGGCGCGTTCGGGCTGCTCGGGCCGGTCAGGTGGCGGCCCCGGGTCGGGGTGCACCTGCGCGTAACGCCAGCCCACATAGACGCGGTCGGCCTGTGTGAGCCGCGCCATCGCGGACTCGCGCGCCATGTCCGTCACGTCGAGAGACCCCTGGGTGTCGCGGGAATGATTGGAACGCCTGGGGGTTGCCGGGTTGGTTTCCTACACCACACAGAGTAAAGAGCTTGCCGCGTCCGTGCGCCGCGTTCAACGGAACAGGACCACAGATGACCGACTGAGCCCGCCAATTCGGTCACCAAGTCCACCTGCGGTAAAGATCGGACACCCTCCTTTCCGGCCCCTGACCGCATCCGGCCACTCTTGAGGGGTGTCCCGTCCCGCGCGCGGTGCCTCCGCCAGGCCGGCCGCGTGAAGATCCGCTTCGTCAGCCGGCGGGGGCCGCCTTCACCGGCATGAAGTCGTCCAGTTCCATCGTCGGATGCGGGTACTTCCACTCCACCCCGTCGAACGGCACGTACATGCCCTCCGGCTGCCCGGCCAGGAAGTAGTTCCCGTCCCATTCGTTCGGGATGGTCACCGGCGCGTCCAGAGGGAAGTTGGCGCCGAGCGGCTCGTACTTCACCTCGACGCCGAACATGGCGTGGACGGCGGCGTCCACGAAGTTGAGGTGTGCGATGTCACCGCGGAGGTGTGTCGCCTGGATCGCCACGCCGTGAACCTGGTCGCGAGTGAAGTACAGGGAGCTGAGGTCCTTGACGACCTGGTCGAAGGCATGGGCGCCGTCGTGGTGGATCAGCGCGCGTGTCTTCGGCTCGGCACCCAGCACGTTCGCCGTGTAGGTCGGCAGGTCACCATGGAACATGCGCACGCGGTTGATGGCACGGGGAAACAGGCGTCGCAGCCTCTCCCGGGTGAACCGCAGATACGCATCGTTGACGTCGACGAGGTCGAGTTCGAGCCCCATCGGCTCGACGCATCCGGCGAGGACCGCGGACGAACCGCCCATGAAGACGCCGACGTCGACCAGCCTCGTCAGCTCCTGATGGCACCGTTCAACCTGGCAGAACAGGTCGAAGTAGTGGTAGGCGCTGCACTGGTCCTCGTATGTCAGGGCCAGGTTCTCGATCCGGGTGATCGTTCGGTCGAACACGGTGTTCCGTCCCGCGAACGCCTTCAGGTCGGCGTGTTGCCCGCCTCGGATCGGGATGCTCAGCGCTTCATGCGGGTGCTTCACGTCCGTCAGGGCCGCGTCGGGTTCGAGGAACGTCCCCCATGTGGGCTGGTGCATCGCCACTGTCGCGATATAATCCGTCATTTCCAGGTCCTTCTCTGCGAGATGGCGTGCCCCCTCCCGATGAGGCGGCTACCGGAGAGCGGGTTCACCGCAGGGGCGATCCAGGTGTACAGCCGTGCTGGTACGACGCGGCGGCGAGGAACACGGCAGGGACGTGTGGATCATCGCGGCCCGCCGGGCGTCCTGCGGATCCGGGCGGACAACGCGCGTCCCAGGTTCGTCATCGTCTCGCCCAGATCGGGATCTCGTGTGGGGGCGGATGCAGGCCTGTTCGCCTTGTCGCTCAAGGCTCGCAGTTCTTGGCTTCTGGCGGCGGCCTCTGTCCTGGACCGGTCGAGTTCGGCGCGCAGGTCGGCGATCTCGCGCTGCTGGGCCGTGATGGTGTCGGTCAGGCGGTCGGCGTCGTCGGTGCGGGCCGCCGCCTCGTACTGGAGCTGCAGGATGCGGGTGTAGAGGGCGATTCGGTTGTTCTCCATCGTCGCGAGGAGATTCGAGGACGTGTAGGGCCGCAGCACCTCGGAGATCTCGTCCGCGCCGGGGGCGCCCGCCCGGATCAGGATCCCGAACCCGAACACGGCGGGGACGATGTGGAGCCGCCAGCCGCCGGTCTCGTCCAGCGTGTCCTCCACGGCCGTGAGGACGCCGTTGCGCGGCCCGCCGGCGTGTTCGGCCACCGTGAAGACGCCATCGCCGACGAAGCCTGCCGGGGTGAGGTCATCGTGCCAGACGGTCGGCCCGTCGGCGGTGGCCGGATGCGTGTCCTCGGGCGGGACCGGGGACGGCTGGTAGTAGAAGTCGCGACGTCCGCAGGGCCACAGCACGTCGTTGAGGACGACCACCGCGTCCGGGGCGTTCTTCATGATCCACGCGAGTTCCCCGCGGACGACCGCGTAATTGTGGTCGCCGTCCAAGACGTACAGATCCGCCACTGGAAGCTCGCCGAGCACCGCAGGGGACAGGCCTTCCACCAGGTTCAGCCTCGGGTCCTCGGCGAGGACTGCGCGCAGCTCGTCGCCGGGGGTGGGCTCGACGCAGTGCACGGTCGCGCCGAGATCGGCGTACAGGGTGCTGACCTGCCCGGACTCCACCCCTACCTCGACCACGGTGCCGATCTCGCGGCACCTGAAGATCGCCTCGAACAGTTCTCGGAAGACCGACATCGAATGCAGCAGCAGCGGCTGCTCGCGGGCCGCGCGGGCCTGCGCGTGCGGATCCTCGGGAGATCCGGTCACAGCGGCTCCGGTCACCGCAGCCCCGGGTTCACGCGCCGCCGGATCTCCGACGGACGGGGATTCATCGGGTTTCACCGAGCTTCCTCCTGGCCACTCGTCCGGCCCCGGCCGCGACGCCCTTGACGCCGGCCGTCCGGTACTCCTCGCGGAACCTTTCGGTGAGGCGCGCCGCGCGGGCGGACCGCTCGGCCTTCCGGTCGACCGGCAGCCGCGGTCCCATCCCGGTCATCGACTGCGGCAGCATCGCGAACGCGATGGTGATCTGCCCGGACGACACCACCGGCACTCCGGCGCGCCGGGCGAGCGGGAGCCACACCGCCGCGTACGAGGTGTCGAACTCCATCAGGTTGCCGCCGAGGTAGCGGCAGTCGGCGTAATGCAGGCCGACGAAGTCCTCCGGCCTGTCCCAGCGCAGCACCTGCTCGCGGCGGCGGCCCCCGGCGATCACCTTGGCCTCGATCCAGTCCACTCGCACGATCGCGGGACGGCCGGGGATCGCCAGGGAGATGTCGACCGTGTCGTGGTGCTCGAAGGCGAGCCGGGCGAACGACAGCCCGTTGTGGTTGATCCTGACCCGGCGGCGGATGGGATCGTGCCACCGGTCGTCCGCCGTCCGGTAGCGCAACCGCGTCTCGTAGGGCTCGCCGGCCGGTTCGAACGCCTCCGGATCAATGGCGCCGTCCGCGATGGCGCGCGTCATCGCGCCGAGCCCGGTGTCGGACGCGGCGATCAGCGCGGGCCAGAACGAGTCACGCATGTCCAGGTCGTCGAGGTCGCCCGGCGCCAGGTACGGGACGGCGGGCTTCAGGTCGGCGGGCAGCAGGGTGGTGACCAGGGACGAGCCGAAGTTGTCCTCGTGCGTCCAGTTGCCGAAGACGGCGGCCTCGTCGGCGGTCGGCGACTCCAGCGCGGCCACCAGGATCCTCGCCAACCGGTCCCGGGCCGCTTGTGGACGGCCGAGGTCGGGCCAGGCGCCGCCCGAGGCGGTGACGTACCGGTTCCACATGTGCTGGAACGCGAGGATGCCGTCCTGCACCGTCCGGCGCTCGGCGTTCTGCGACGGCGAGTCGGACGCCTCCCCGAGGAGCGGCTCGCCGTCGTCCGTGTAGCCGATCAGCGACCCGCACAGCGCGTTGACGCACTGCTCCACGATCTCGGGGCTGCGCGTCACGATCGCGGCGACGTGCGCGGGATGTCCCGCCTGCGCCAGGTAACCCTCGGCGCGCAGCCCGGCAAGGTAGACGCGCTCGGACCGGTTGTCGGTGGCCAGGTACAGGCCGGACACCCGGACGTCGATGCGCGCGATCTCCAAGGCGCGGGCGAGTTGGTACTGGATGGTCCCGCCCCAGCCCAGGTCGACGAGGGTCAGTTCGCCGCCTGCCAGAGCCGCGTCATCGAGCGCGCCGGCGTCCCGCAGCGACTTGATCATGTGTTCGCGGGCGGCGGTGACCGTAACGGCGAGGCGGTTGCACAGGTGCGGCGTCTCGGTCAGCGCGCGGGCGACGCGGTCGGCGATGTCGCCGTTGTCGATGACGGTGTCCAGCTCGGTCGCGAGGGCGGGCACATCGCCCGGCTGAAGCTTCAGGACGGACAGCGCCTGCCGGACGGTCAGCCGGTACCCGGTGCGGATGAACGCGTGCACCGCGTCGGTGTCGTGCGGGTCGAGACCGGCCAGCGACGTCACGAACCGCGACAGCCAGACGGGCCTGGCCTCGACGTCCCAGCCGCGCGCCCGCGCCGCTTCGTTGATCAGCCGGGACAGCAGCTCACCTTCGCGCATCGAGCACCACAGGCGGCGGGTCCCGGCTTCGTGGGCCTTGCCGGCCGCCCACTCGGCGAAGCCGGTCAGCACCGGGCCGAGGACGGCCGCGCCGTATCGCCACGCGACGTCCAGCGCCGACGTGGTGAACGGGACGCCCGAGTGGACCGCTTTCGCGCGCAGGCTGGTGATGCCGAAGTCGCCGTCAAGGTCGTCCAGGTCGGGGGCGTGGTCGCCGAACGGCCCGACGGGCTCCTTCTCGCGCTTCAGCACCTCTGCGTAGGCCTCGTCGAGCCGGTGGTAGTGAACAGTGCGGATGCCCAGTTTCGCCGGAACCTCGTGGTCGGCGATCTCATGGTCGCCGATGTGCACGATCTGTTCGGGGCTGCGGTCCAGGTCGCGCAGCACGATCTCCCAGAGCCCGGACGCCTTGTCAGCGCCATGCTGGTTCGACCGGAAGATTCGCACGTCCTCCAGCGCGCCCAGTTCCGGACGGTCGAGAAGGTGCGCGAGCTGATCTTCGGTGAAGTAGGTGTCGGAGACCAGGACGACCTGGATGTCTTGTTTCCGGGCGGCCTTCACGACCTCGGCGACGTCCAGGTCCACGACGGTCAGCTCGCGTTCGAGGCGCACCTCCGCCTCGACCAGCTGCTCCAGGGGGGTGGAACCGAACATTCCGTCCGGCATGGCCCGCCAGATGTCGAACAGGGAGACCTCGGTGCCCAGGGCGTCGCGGCTGCGGCGGGCGGTGTTCTCAGCCGCGATCCGCAGCCTGCGCATGGTCGCGTCCGTCATCCATGGCGGGCAGAGCCCGGCGTCCCGCAACCGGGAGCCGAGCAGGGCGAACGTGTCCGTTGGACGCGGTACGCGGCGCCAGAGCACGGTGTCGAAGATGTCGAGGGACAGCAGGGAGCATGTCCGGTCGGCGATGATGCGGTGGACGTTGTCGAGCAACGGGCACCCGGTTTCCTGCGTGGTCAACGCCGCACCTCTCCCCTGATCCTGCACGTGCGCCCGCGGCCCCCGGCCACGGCTCGGGACACCTTATCCACCGGTTTCTCCTTGTGTGGCAGACGTTGTGGCGTCCGGCCCGGACATGGCGCCCGGCGACATCGTCATGGCGGCGCGGCGGGCCGCGCGGTCCTCGCGGACCAGCCGAGCAGCCTCCTCCGTGGGCCCGTCAAAGATCACCCTTCCCTGCCGCAGGGTGACGCCCCGGTCGCAGAGACCGACGAGCATCCGGATGTCGTGCGCGACGATGACCATGGTGCGGCCCTCGCCGCGCAGCTCACGGATGCGGTCCAGGCACTTCTCCCGGAACGGCGGGTCGCCGACGGCCAGCACCTCGTCGATCAGGAAGACGTCGGGCTCGGTGTGCGCCGCGATCGAGAACCCCAGCCGCATGAACATGCCGGACGAGTAGAACTTCACCTGGTCGTCCAGGAATCGTTCGACGCCGGAGAACTCGACGATGGCGTCGAACTTCCGCGCGATCTCCGCCCGGGACATGCCGAGGATCGCCCCGTTGAGGTACACGTTCTCCCGGCCGGTCAGCTCGGGGTGCAGCCCGGCGCCCACATCGATCAGCCCGGCGACGCGGCCCCTGACGAGCACCGACCCGTCGTCCGGCTGCATGACCCCGGAGATGAGCTTGAGCAGTGTGCTCTTTCCGGAGCCGTTCAGCCCCATCAACGCGACGGTCTCTCCCTGGTTGACGGTGAGGCTCACTTCGTCCAGTGCACGGAACCGGTCCGAGAGGCTCTGCCCGCGGAACGCGCGGACGCTCATCTCCTTGATCGAGCGCGCGTGCCGCAGCGTGAAGTTCTTGCTGACGCGGTCGATGACGATCGAAGGGGTCACTGGCTACAACTCCTGCGCGAAACGCTTCTGCATGCGCGCGAACGCCGCATGACCGGCGACGAAGACCAGGACGCTGACGGCCAGGGAAATGCCGGCGCGGGCGTACAGGTCGGGCGGAAACGCGAAGTCCCCGCCGGTCCCGGAATGCCAGAACGCCTTCTGGAACAGGGAGACGGCGCTGACGAGCGGGTTCGCCAGGTACACGTCCAGGACCCAGCCCGGCGCGTGCGCCTGGACGTGCGTCCACGGATAGATCATCGGGACCGACCAGGTGACGACGATCATCAGGATGTCCACGGCCTGCTCCAGGTCGCGGAAGAAGACGTTGACGGCCGCGCACAGCAGCCCGAGCCCGAACCCGAGCACGGCGACGATCGCGAACCCGAAGGCGGCCGCGCCGAGCCCGGCCGGCGAGGGCCGCCATCCGGCGGCGACGGCCGCGCACAGCAGGATCATCAGGCCCGGCAGGAAATGAACGAGCGAGACCAGCGCCGACGCCGTCGGGAACAGCTCCCGGGGCAGGAACACCTTCCGGACGAGCGGCGCGTTGCCGGTCACCGAGCGGGTCGTGGAGTGCAGCGCCTCGGTGAACAGGGTGACCAGGACCATGCCCGAGAACAGGTAGATCCCGAAGTCCTCGATCTGCCGGTCCATGCCGAGGAAGACGCCGATGACGTAGAAGTAGACGGAGAAGTGCACGGCGGGCCGCACATAGGACCAGCCGAGCCCCAGCAGCGATCCCTTGTAGCGGGCCCGCAACTCCCGGCGCACCAGCAGCCGCAGCAGATACCTGCTCCGCAGCGTCTGCCGCAGCCCGCCGTCGCCGCCGGGCACGCGGAGCCCTGCGTCCGCGCGGATCGGCGTGACCGTCATTCCCGCCCGCCCCCGGCCGGCCCGTCGGCGGCGTCGGCGGAGTTCGCGCCGACCGCTTCGAACGTCGCGTGCCACGCCTCCGGCGAAGCGAGCTCGGCCATGGCCGCCCGGTACCGCCCGCTCAGCTCGGGCCATTCCCGGCTGAGGCGCGCATGCAGCAGCGACGTCCGCTTGAGGAGCCGCCTGAAGCGTTCGGGGTCGCGCTGGTACCAGGCGACCTTCGTGCCGTCGGCCGATGAGACGAGCGCGCTGTCGACCTGCGACAGCAGGCTCCAGTGCCGGTCGATGTGCGGGACGACCGCCTGCGGGTTGGCGTGCGCCCCCGCGTCGACGGGACGCAGTTGCCTGACCGTGCCGAGCATCGCGCTCGCCAGCACGTTCACCGTGCCGCGCGGTGGTTTGAATCCGCGTCCCCGCCTGGGCGGCCTGTTCATGCGGACCTGCGGGAACTCCTCGTGGCTGGCGCGGTTCCGCGCGTCGGGGAAGGCGTCCCGGAACGCCGTGATCTCGGAGAGCTTCGTGGCGATCCCGGCGTGCATGTGCTCCGGCCCGCTCAGCACGTCCTCGATCGCCGAGAGCATCAGCTCGGCGGTGGAGTACTGCATGGCCAGCGCGTGCTTCACCGAGATGATGAAGCTCTCCTTGACGAGGTTGCCGCCCCGCTCGTACGGCGAGTGCATCAACGCGGTGACCAGCCGGTTGCGCTCGTGGAAGTACGCCTGCCAGTCGATGCCGTCGTCCTTGTCCTGCCACGGGACGTGCCATGCCGCCATGCCGGGCAGCGACACGGTCGGGAAGCCCGCCTCTCCCGCGCGGACGCAGTACTCCGCGTCGTCCCACTTGATGAACATCGGCATGGACAGCCCGACCTTGCGCATCACGTCGGTGGGTATGAGGCACATCCACCAGCCGTTGTAGTCGACGTCCACGCGCCGGTGCAGCCACTTCGTCTTGCGCAGGCTCCCCGAACTGGTCTTCACGCGGGAGTTCGGGTACGGGTTCGGCGGGGCGGCGAAGTCGTGCTCGCGCTTGGTGTGCGGAGCCTCCTCCCACCACCAGCGGTAGCGTCCGATGGTCTCGCCGTAGGCGTGCAGCTGCGAGCGGGCGAACAGGTTGAACATGTGCCCGCCCACGATCGTCGGCGTGCGGGCGAGGTCGGCGAACGCGACCGCGCGCAGGACGCCTTCGGTCTCGGTGACGACGTCGTCGTCCAGGAGCAGGATGTAGTCGCTCACCCCTGCCTTGACCGTCTCGTCCATCGCCCGGGAGAAGCCGCCGGAGCCGCCCAGGTTGCCCTGTTCGATCACGCGGAGCTTCGGCCCGAGCGCCGCCGAGGCGCGCTCGAAGTTCTCGTCGTCGCGCACACGCTGCGTGCCCTGGTCGACGACGTAGATCGCGTCCACCACGTCGAGGACCTCCGGTGCCCGGCCGAGCGCCACGAGCTGGTCGACGCAGAAGCCGGGCCGGTTGAACGTGGTGATGCCGAGGCTGACCCGCCCCTGCCGGGCGTCCCCCGCCGCGCTCGGGTCGACGCACCAGTCGGCGCGCTCCAGGACGGCGTCGTCTTCGCCGGCGAGGACGTCCATCCAGTACCAGCCGCCGTCGATGAACGGGCGCAGCGTCAGCCGGAACGTCTCCTCCTGGGACGTGCCGGAGTCGATCCGGACGGAGTCGACGCGCTGGATGTGGCCCTTCGCGGTGGACCTGTAGACGATCACGGTGGCCTGGCCGCGCGCCCTGACCCGGAGGATCACCTCCTCCACCGACGTCCAGCGCCGCCAGTAGCTGGCCGGGAACGCGTTGAAGTAGGTGGCGAACGAGACACGCCGTCCGACCGGCACGACCACGCTGCGGCGGCCCACGTCCTCGGCCAGGCCGGCGATGAGACCGGCCTCGACCGCGGCCTCGGTGGCGACCGCTTCGGCGCCCCGGGCTATCTCGCCCTCGACGTACAGCTTGAGGACGTCGAGGTCACGGTCCACTGGCATCACGACCCGCTGGAGGACACGCATATCCGGGGAGGGTCCGCTCTCGTCAGGTCGGCTCACTCGTCCACACCTCCGCTTATAAGACGCGAACCCTCGGCGAAATGGGGACGCAGCCTGTTGTCGAACATGCTGAGCGCGCTGGCGATCGCCATGTGCATGTCGAGGTACTTGTAGGTGCCGAGCCGCCCGCCGAACAGCACGCCGTCCTCCCCCCTGGCCAGGTCCCGGTAGGCGAGCAGGCGAGCGCGGTCGTCCGCGGTGTTGACCGGGTAGTACGGCTCGTCTCCGCGCGCGGCGGCCCGTGAGTACTCCCGCATGATGACCGTCCGGTCGGGCGGATAGTTCTCGCGCTCGGGGTGGAAGTGCCGGAACTCGTGGATCCGGGTGTAGGGGACGTCCTCATCGGCGTAGTTCATGACCGGGGTCCCCTGGAAGTCACCGGTCGGCTTGACCTCCATCTGGAAGTCCAGCGTCCGCCAGCCGAGCTCGCCCTCGGCATAGTCGAAGTAGCGGTCCAGCGGCCCGGTGAAGACGACGGGCACGTTGCCGACGGCGTCGTCGCGCAGGTCGAAGAAGTCGGTGTCGAGCCGCACCTCGATGCGCGGGTGGTCCGCCATCCGCTCCAGCCAGGCGGTGTAGCCGTCGACCGGCAGGCCCTCGTAGGTGTCGTTGAAGTACCGGTTGTCGAAGGTGTACCGAACCGGCAGCCGGGTGATGATCTCCGCCGGCAGGTCCCTCGGGTCGGTCTGCCACTGCTTGGCGGTGTAGCCCCGGATGAACGCCTCGTACAGCGGCCGCCCGATCAGTGAGATCGCCTTCTCCTCCAGATTGGAGGGGCTGGTCACCTCGGCGGCCTGCCCGGCGATCAGCGCCCGCGCCTCGTCCGGGGTGAACGCCCGGCCGAAGTACTCGCAGATGGTGCCGAGGTTGATCGGCATGGAGTAGACGCGGTCCTTGAACGTGGAGTACACGCGGTGCCGGTAGCCGGTGAAGGCGGTGAACCGGTTCGCGTACTCCCACACCCGCTCGTTGGACGTGTGGAACAGGTGCGCGCCGTAGCGGTGGACTTCGATGCCCGTCTCCGGCTCGGCCTCGCTGTAGGCGTTGCCGCCGATGTGACTGCGCCGGTCGAGCACGAGCACGCGCAGGCCGAGCCCGGCCGCGCATCGCTCGGCGACCGTGAGCCCGAAGAAACCGGAACCGGCCACAACGAGATCAACATTCACTGGACGGCGACCATCCATCTCGTGCGGGGAGCAGAAGACCAGGCCGCGTGGGACGCCGACCGGTCCATATTTACGGATTGCGGCTAAGATACCGGGCGTTTGATCGGTACCGGCGTAGGAATCCCAGGTTCGCGGTGGCCACACCCATGTCCGGCGGTGCGACGCAGAGCGCGCGCCCCGCGATTTTCTTGCACGTCGGGGCCGCGAAGAGCGGCACGACGTTCGTGCAGCAAGTCCTGTGGCACAACCGGCACCTGCTGCGCGAGCGGGGCGTCCTCTACCCGGGGGAAGACTTCTCCGCGCACGTCAGGGCCGCCTTCGACCTGCGGCGGACGTTCTTCCCCGGAGGATCGGACCCGAGGACCCGCGGGGCATGGCGGGCACTGGTCGACGAGGCCCGCGACTGGTCCGGGAACGTGATCATCTCGCAGGAGCTGTTCGCGCCGACCCGGCCCGCCTACGTCCGGGAGGCCCTGGACGACCTGGATTTCGCCGAAGTTCACGTGATCTTCACGGTGCGCGATCTCGGCCGGCAGATCCCGGCGCACTGGCAGGAGGACGTCAAGAACCGCTTCACCACCTCGTTCACCGAGTTCGTGACGGCCCTGCGGCGGCGGGACTGGCGCACGTTCGACACGGCGCGGCTGTTCTGGGGGCTGCAGGACCCGGTCGCGGTGCTCGGACGCTGGGGGGCGGACCTGCCGCCCGACCGGGTCCATGTCGTCACGCTGCCCCGGCCCGGCGCTCCCCGCGACCTGCTGTGGCGTCGATTCTGCGCCGCCGCCGGCCTCGCCGCGGACGACTACGACCTGTCCCAGACGTACGCCAACCAGTCGCTCGGGCTGGCCGAGACCCAGTTCCTGCTGCGGCTGAACAACGTGCTCGACGACCGGATCGGCTGGCACGCCTACAACGACGACGTCAAGCTCTTCCTGGCCCAGCAGGTGCTGGCTTCGCGGCCGCTCAGCGCCAGGATCGAACTGCCCGCGGAGCACGTCCCCTGGGCGACCGAGCGGTCCATCGAGACCGTCGAGGCGCTGCGCGCAGCCGGCTACGACGTGGTGGGCGACCTGTACGAGCTGATGCCCATGGCCGCATCCGGCCCCGCGGTGGGAACCGCGACCGCGCCGCCGCCGGACGAACCGCGCTGGATGGAGATGGCCGACGTCGGCGTCGACGCCATCGCGGCGCTGCTGCGGCGCGTCCAAGAAAGGGAGGACCGCGCCGAGTCGCGGCCCGGCGCGCAGATCCCGGTCCGTGACCAGCTCGGCGCGCTCCGGCGGGACTCCGCCGACCTGCTCGACACGACGGAGCGGCTGGCGCATGACGCCGCCCCGCTCGTCCAGCGGGCGGTGGAGAGCGCGAGCGACCGCTCTCCGGCGGCGCGGCGGCTGCGCGGCGCGTACCGGAAGATCCAGCGCGGGGCGGGCCGGTCCGACGCGGAGACGAGAACGAGGTGAGCGCGCTCATGGACGACGAGCGGTCCGGGAAGTCCGTCTACCTGCACATCGGGGCGCCCGGCGCCGAGGCGGCCTTCCTCCACCGGGCTCTGTGGGAGAACCGGCGGCGGCTCGGCGACGCCGGCGTCTGCCACCCGGTCGCCGGGCCGCAGGAGCACTTCGCGGCCGTCATGGACTTGCGCGAGATGAGCTGGGGCGGCCGCCGCGACCCGGCCTGGGACGGCGCGTGGGACCGGGTCGTCCGGCGTGCCCGCGACTGGGACGGCCCCACGGTCGTCTTCTCTCAGGGGCTGCTGGGCGGAGCGACGGAACAGCAGGTGAAGCGGGCCGTGACGGCGCTGGAGCCCGCCGAGGTGCACGTGGTGTTCGCGACCCGCGACCTGGGCTGGCAGCTGATCCTTGACTGGCAGGAGCAGCTCCGGCACGCCCACACCATCACGTTCGAGCGCTTCGTCGACGACCTTGTCGCACGCGGCGTCCACGCCCCCAAGCCGTACGGGGAGATGTTCTGGGGGCTGCACGACCCGGTGCGCGTGCTGGGGGTGTGGGCGTCGGCCGTACCGAAGGAGCGCGTCCACGTCCTCACTCTGCCGCAACCGGACGGGAGCCCCCACCTGCTGTGGGATCGCTTCTGCGACCTGACCGGCATCGACGCCGCGGTGTGCGACGTCGAGGGGATCGCGGCGGGCCCGCCGCTGTCGGCCGTCGAGGCCGAACTGCTCCGCCGGCTGAACGAGAAGATCGGCCCCGCGCTGCGCGGCGACTACGACCGCATGGTCCGCGAGTACCTCGTCGGGCATGGCCTCGACGCGGCCGGTGGGACCGGCCGTGCTCGGATGGGCCTGCCCGCGCGTCATACGGAGTGGGCGGCGAAGCGGACCCGGGAACTGACCGAGTCCCTGCGCGCCTCCGGATTCGGCGTGGCCGGCGACCTCGGAGAGCTGACGACCGCCCCGGATCCGGGGCCCTTCATGCTCCCCGGGGAGGTCCCCGAGGAGCTGATCGCGACCGCGTCCGTCGGAGTCGTGGCGCACCTGCTGGAGGAACTGACGTTGGCGCACGAACGCATCGGGCTCGCCCACCTGCACAGCGAGATGGCCGACGTCCGGCAGAACCTGGAGCGGCTGCTGGAGGCCGCCGCGTCCCCGTCACCGGCCCTGCAGCGCGCCGCCCGGCGTGCCGCGAGGAAGCGCAACCCGTGACAACGGGCCCGCGAGCAAGCGGCGGCGGACGCGTCGCGGCGGTGGTCGTCACCTACAACCGGCGCGAACTCCTGGACGAGGCGCTGACCGCGCTCGGCGCGCAGACGCGTGCCCCGGACAGGATCGTCGTCGTCGACAACGCCTCCGCGGACGGCACCGCGGATATGGTCACCGGCCGTTTCCCGGAAGTGGACCTGCTGACGCTGCCCCGGAACGTGGGCGGCGCCGGGGGATTCAGCGCCGGCATGGCCCATGCCCTGGACGGCGGCGCCGATCTTCTCTGGCTGCTGGACGACGACACCGTTCCCGAGCCCGGCGCCCTCGAAGCACTGCTGACCGCGAGGGAGCGGGCCACAACGCCGGGCGAAGGGCCGCCCACGCTCGCCGCCAGCCGGGTCGTGTGGACGGACGGGCGCGACCACCCGATGAACACGCCGCGCCCGAAGCACCGCGCGACGGCCGCAGAGTCCCGGATCGCCCGGGCGGCGGGCTGCGTGCCGATCCGCTCGGCGTCCTTCGTGTCCTTGCTGGTGGAAGCGACGGCGGTGCGGGATCGCGGCCTCCCCATCGCCGACTACTTCCTCTGGAACGACGACTTCGAGTTCACGACCCGGATGCTGCGCGGCCGCCGCGGTCTGCTGTGTCCCGACAGCGTCGCGGTCCACAAGACCAGGGAGTTCGGCGGGACGGACACCGACCCGGGCGACCGCTTCTTCTACGAGGTCCGCAACAAGATCTGGCTGTTCACCGGGAGCCCTGGGCTGACGCCGGTCGAGCGCGTCCTGTACGCCGGTTCCACGCTGCGCCGCTGGGGACGCACCTTCGCGGCGTCTTCGGACCGGGCGGTGCTCTGCCGCGCCATGGCCCGCGGTATCGCCAAGGGCCTGTCCGGACGGCCCAGGCCCACCGCGGCACTGCTGCGCGAGATCGGAGTCGAGGTCCCCCGGCCATGACGGCAACCCCGAATGAGACCGACACGATCGGCTCACCGGAAGGCGAGAGCGCCCCGATCGCGCCGGACACGGAGAACGCGCCGCGGCCCCCGGGCCGCCCGTGGGCCCTGCCGTTGTTCCCCGCCGCGCTGACACTCGCCATCACGGTCATCGGCATCGGAACCCCGTCTCTCTGGCTCGACGAAGCCGCCACGATCAGCATGACGACACGATCGTACGGGGACATGCTGCGCGTCTTTCACAATATGGACCTCGTTCACGCCCTCTACTACGTGCTCATGAAGCCGTGGGTCACGGTGTTCGGGACGGGTGAGATCGCGCTGCGGCTGCCGAGCGCGCTCGCGATGACCGCCGCCGCCGCGGGCATCACGGTCATCGTCCGGAGCAGGCTCGGGACGTCCGCCGGCCTGCTGGCGGGGCTCGCGTGGGCGGTGGGCCTCCAGACCACCAGATGGGCGCACGAGGGGCGCTCCTACGCGATGACCGCGGCCGTCGCGGTGCTGGCGACGTATCTGTTCCTGCGAGCGGTGGACGGGGATGAGCGACGCCCGTGGCGATGGTTCGCTGGCTACGTCCCCGCGATCATGCTGCTGGGGTTCCTCCACCTGCACGGCTCCCTGCTGGTGGCGGCGCACGGCGTCACGCTGCTGCTGACGCGACCCGGGGCCCGGCGGCTGGTGTGCTGGCTGCTGTCCGCCGGGGTGGCGATTGCGCCGCTGGTGCCGTTCGCGCTCATCGCACGCGACCAGAAGGACCAGGTGCGGTGGCTCCCCGAGCCGTCCTGGGAGGTCGCGTGGACGCAGTTGCAGTTCTTCGCCGGAGGCCGTCCGCTCGTCGCGCCCGTGGTGACTCTGGCAGTGATCGGGGTGGCGGCGGGGATCCGGGCTCACCGCACCCGGACCGCCGGCTCGCGCCCGGGCGTCTCGCCCTCCCTGCCCGCCGTCGCGCTGCCGTGGCTGGTCGTGCCGACCGCGCTGCTCGTCGCGGTCTCGCTCGTGAGCGACCCGGTCTTCTACTTCCGGTACACGACCTACTGCCTGCCCGCGATCGCGCTGCTCGTCGGCGCGGGCCTGGCCCGGGTGCTCGCCGCCGCGCGCCGCCGCGCCGACCAGGCCGCGGTCATGGCGGTGGCCGTGGTCGCACTGGTCGCCCCGTCCCTCCAGGACCACGTCTATTTCCGGAAGCAGGAGAGCCGGCCGGAGGACATGCGCAAGGCGGCTGACGTCGTCAGCGCCCACGCCCGGCCGGGAGACGCCATCGTGTACCTCGCGGGCATCGTACGGTGGAGTGCCGCCACCTACCCGGACGTCTTCGGGCGCCTCCGCGACGTCGACATGCGCGTGGATCCGGTGACCGCCGCCAATCTCGGCGGTCGCGACGTGTTCCCCCGCAATCTGGCGCCGCGGCTCGCGCACACGAACCGGGTGTGGGTGATGAATCACCGGTCCCTTGAACCGCACGGCCCGGTCATCGAACGGCGAGAGCGGGCCGTGCAGGCCGCCGGGCCCTGGCGGCGGGTCGGCACCTGGAATTACATGGGCGGTTGGCTCGTCCTGTTCGAGCGAACCGGTCCCTACCGGAGTTCGAAGTAGTCGATCTGTCCCTGGCCGCCGCCAAGCCTCCGCAGGCTGATGGTGTTCCAGCCCCCGGACAGTTCCACACTCGCCGCGACGATCCCCCAGTCGGCCCCGTCCGTGGCGGGCAGCCGCAACGACGTCGCGGCGCGGCCGTTCACCGACAGTTCCAGATCGGAATCACCACCGGAGCGGTTGGCGTACCGTGCGCTCATCGAGTACCGGCCTGGGGCGGGCGCGAACACGGGCACGTCGACCCGGCAGTTGCTGCGGCTGAACGGTCCGATCGCGGTGCCGCCGGACGCGTGCTCACGCCCCAGCGCGGAGACACAGCCGTTCAGACGTGCCCTTTCCGCCTCGTACCTGACCGGGACACCCCGGACGGCGGGTCGTGCCCCGTCCCACCCGAGGCGGGCGACGTACATCCCCCGGGTCACCTTCGAACCGCCGTGGTAGTCGAGGATGCCGTGGAAGACCAGATAGTCGCCGCTTTCGTCGGTGAGGACGTCCGCGCTGCCCGGCCCCTCGATCTTCTTCGCGTACCCGCCGGTGGACTGAAGCGGCCCGGCGGCCTTCTCGTACGGTCCGCCGATCGACGACGCCACCGCGTAGCGGGTCTGGTAGTTCGGCTTGAAGTACCACCCGGCCGAATACAGCAGCACGTATCTGCCGCCTCGCCGGACCAGGTCGGGCGCCTCGACCAGGACGGGCTCGCCCGCGCCGCGCCCCATGATCTGCTTGGGCGCACCTGCCAGGCTCAGCCCGTCCGGGTTGAGCCTGACCAGGTGGATGGCCGCCGTCTTCCGGTCGTCGGTCTTGTAGAGCAGGTAGCGGGTACCGTCGGTCTCGATGTAGGACGCCGGGTCGATGGCGCCGCCGCGGTCCAGCGGGCACACCAGCGGATCGCCCTCCAGGGGGACGAACGGGCCCGCAGGCGACGTCGACGTGGCGGCGCCGATGCACTGGTGTTCGCTGTCCTTGCGGCGGGCGGAGAAGTACAGCACGTACGAACGTGACCCGGCGCGCGGCGGGACGACCTCGGGCGCCCACGTCCACCCCTCGGTGGCCCACGCCGGGAGGTGCGCGAGGCCGTCGCCCGGCGACCGCCGCCACGGCCCGGTCGGCGACGGGGCCGTCGCGACCGGCATCGTGGCATCCGCGCTGTTCGTGCCGTACGCAAAGTACGTCCCCGCCACCTTGATCACGGTGGGGTCGGCGAACGACTCGCCGATCACCGGCTCGACGGGCGAGTATTCCGGCGGATCGATCGGCACCGGGGCGCCAGCGGGACTCGGCATCGCCGGCCCGGCCGCCTCGGCGGACTTCTGCGCGGCCGCCGCGTTCTCCCCGCCCGGGGACGGCCCGCAGGAGACGGCGAGCCCGACGACCAGCGCCACCAGGGCGCTGATCGCAGCCCCCGCGACCACCGGCGCCAGCGCCGCCGTCCGCGGATCCCCGCCCGTCCTCCTCATCGCACCCCGCATCATCCCGACAACCGTCACCGAACAGCCAACCATCCCCTCATACGCGAAACGCCCAGTGGGTGGTTACCCTTTGCCGGGACCGGCATCACGAGGGAGAGGCGGACGTTGATCCGACACCGGCGGCTCGCGGCCGTTCTCTGCCTGGTCGCCGCGCTCGGAGTGAGCGGCTGCTTCATCCAGTCGGGAAAGCCTTCCGGCGGCTCTGAGGAGACCAAGGCCCCGAAGAAACCGAACGTCGTGTTCATCCTCACCGACGATCTCTCCTGGAACCTCGTCGCGCACATGCCGCAGGTGCTCCGGATGCAGAAGGAAGGGCTCACGTTCCGGAACTTCCTCGTGGCGGACTCGCTGTGCTGTACGTCCCGCGCCACGATCTTCACCGGCAAGTACCCGCACAGCACGGGCGTCCGCACCAACTTCCCGCCCGACGGCGGCTTCCAGGTCTTCAAGGCGAAGGGCAATGAGCAGGCGTCGTTCGCGCCGTTCCTGGAGAAGGCCGGGTACCGCACCGCGCTGCTCGGCAAGTACATGAACGGCTACCACCCGAACGACACCCAGGGCGGGACGACGCCGTACATCCCGCCGGGCTGGACCGAGTGGTACGTCGCCGGCAACGGCTACGGCGAGTACAACTACAAGCTGAACGAGAACGGCAACCTCGTCCACTACGGGCAGAAGCCGCAGGACTACCTGACCGACGTCCTGGCGGCCAAGGGCGTCGACTTCATCAAGCGGGCCTCCGGGAAGTCGCAGCCGTTCTTCATCGAAATCTCGACGTTCGCGCCGCACGGGCCGTTCGTTTCCGCGCCGAGGCACGCCGGCCTGTTCGGCGATCTCAAGGCGCCACGGCCCGCGTCGTTCAACGAGGCGGACCTCCGTGACAAGCCGTCGTGGCTGCGGTCGCGCCCGAAGCTGCGCGCGCCCGCCGTCAGCCGTATCGACGCGGGGTTCCGCGACCGGGTCCGCATGGTCCAGGCGGTGGACGAAATGGTCGGCCGGATCCGGACAATCCTGAAGGAACTCGACCGCGACCGCGACACCTACGTGATCTTCGGCTCGGACAACGGCTTCCACATGGGGGAGCACCGCCTGGCCGGGGGCAAGATGACCCCTTACGACAGCGACATCAGGGTCCCGTTCATCGTCACGGGCCCGAACGTCCCTCCTGGTCATCGTGTCGAGAAGCCGGCGCAGAACACCGACCTGGCGCCGACGTTCCTGGAGCTCGCCGGCGTGCGGCCGCCGCCCGCGACCGACGGCCGGTCCCTCGTGCCGTTCTTGCGCGGCACCACCCCGCCGGACTGGCGGCAGTCGGCATTGATCGAGCACGTCAAGCCGCCCCCGTCACCCCAGGACCCCGACCGGCAGGACTCCGGTCCCGGCGCCCCGACGACCTACAACGCGCTGCGCACCGACGAACTGCTGTACGTGGAGTACGCCGACGGGGAACGCGAGTACTACGACCGGACCCGCGACCCCCATGAACTCAACAACATCGCCGGCGCACTGCCGGAACAGCGGCGGCGGCACCTCTCGGACCTGCTGTACGCACTGACCCACTGCTCGGGTGCGAACTGCGCCACCGCGGGCCGGAGCCGCTGAGGAGTTCAGTCCCTTATGCGCCGCTATCATCGCTGATTGACGCGAATACGCGGCGACACGTGCACATGAGCTGATGCTGGGAGAGCGGGTGTGACTGCAACCGGAAAGCCGGATGACGACCACGAGGTGGAACGTCCCGAACCCGGGCAGCCGACGCAGGCACCGCCACCGCCGCAGTGGCTGGACGAACAGGGGTCCCCGGCGCCCCCGCTGCTTCCCGGCGACGACCCCGGCCAGGACGGACCGGAGGGCGCGGTCTCGGACACCGGCGCACCGGAGGGCGGCGCCTCGGACGCCGGCGCTCCCGAGAACGAGACTCCGGAGCCGGACGCTTCCGAGGGAGACGCCGAGAGCGAGATGGTCGACCGGACCATCAGCGACCGCACGGTCTCCGACCTGAATTTCGACGAGTCGACGCACACCGTGGTCATACCGGGCCGTACGGGCACGGCGAGCACGCACGGTTCCCAGCGGGACGCGGCAGGGGAACCCCAGCGGGAAACCGGGCAGCCGGCTCCTCCACCTCCCCCCATGCCCACGTCCACCGACATCCCCGCGCCGCCACCGTTCCCGTACATGCAGGAGATGCCAGACGCGACGCAGGCGCAGGCGCAGGCCCCGGCACCGCCCCCGTTCCCGTATGGGCAGGAGATCCCGGACGCCACCCGCGCGGAGCACCTCGCCCCGCCGCCGTCCATGCCGCCCCAGCCGCCGCCCGTCTACACGCAGGAGATGCCGGCCTCCTCGAACCCGCCTGCCTCCGCCCCACCGGCGCAGAGCCCTCCCGCACACGAACCGTTCCCCTACGCGCAGCAGATCCCCGGGGGCCCGGCCGCCCCGGCCCAGGAGCCGTTCCCCTACGCGCAGCAGATGCCGGGCGCCCCGAGCAATCCACCGGCGGCAGAGCCGTTCCCGTGGGCCCAGCAGGTGCCGGGCGCACCCCAGCCGGGGCCGGGCGCCGTCAGCCCGGCGCCGCCGCCTCTGATCGACGAGCCTTGGCGGACGGGCCCGCAGAGCCAGGGCCCGAGGGGTCCCCGCAAGAGCATCAAGAAGCCGCTCATCATCGGCGTGGCCGGCCTGGCCGTCGTGGCGCTGGTGGCCGCGGGCGTGATCTTCGTGCCCGGTCTGCTCGACGACGGCGGCGGCGGCGGCGAGAAGCCGGGCGCGCGGCTGGCCGGCTCGATCTTCCCGGTGGACGGCACGGCCCGCACCGACGGCCGCGATCAGGAGATCACCGGCGTCGCGGCGGTCGGCTCCACGGTGGTCGCGGTCGGCGGCGAGACCGACCCGCAGAACTCCCGCGGCCTCTTCCTGGTCTCCGGTGACGGCGGCCGCACGTTCACATCCGTCCCGCAGCAGGGCACCGACGGCGGCATCGCACCGCCCGGCGGGATCCCCGAGGCGGTCGGCGGCTCATCGCGCGGCTGGGTCGCCATCGGGTCCCGGGCGGGAGGCGGGGGCGCCGTCTGGCTGAGCGACGACGGGCAGGAATGGCGCAGGCAGCCCGACGCCGTCGGCGACGTGTTCGGGGCGAACAACCGCGTGCAGCGGATCGTGGCCACCGGCAGCGGATACCTGGCCATCGGCGAGAACTCCAAGAAGGGCGACTTCAGCGACTCCGTGCCGGCCGTCTGGCTGTCCGCCGACGGGCAGCGATGGGAGCCCCGGGTCGGGGACCAGATGGGCCTGCAGGTCCAAGGCGGCGGGTTCTCATTGGTCGAAGCAGCGGCCAGCGGCAACGCGATCCTCTTGGAGGGGCTCGTCACGCCCGACGACGAGAAGAAGAACCCCTACCGCAGGGTCTGGCGCTCCGACGACGGCGGCCGGACGTGGGCGGCATCGAACGTGCCGGTGCCCAAGGGCAGCCGCGGCCTGATGATCGGCGGCGGCGAGGCCGGGTTCCTGGCCGTGCGGGAGATGAAGGCGTCCGGCAAGTTCTACGGTCAGGCGTACACGTCCAAGGACGGCGCATCGTGGACCAAGGCAGGCGCGCTGAAGACGGGCGGATACAAGCACACCAGCCGGATCATCGGCGACGGCCAGGGCTACGCGGCCGTCGTCGTCCGGGACAAGGACGTGGTGCTGTCGCGCAGCACGAACGGCGGCGCGTCGTGGAAGGACGCGGGCACCGTCCAGATGAAGTCGGGCCTCGAGGTCAAGGGTGCGGCGCTGGCCGGCGGCCAGGCGGTCGTCGTCGGCCGGCAGCCGGGCGGTGGCGACGGGGACCCGATGCTCAGCGTCTGGGACGCGGCGGGCACCGCGATCCCGGTCGACCTGTCGAAGGTCTCCGGTGCCATCCGTCCCGACCATGCGGTCACCTCGGTCGGCGCGGCCGGCAGCCTCGCCGTCGCCGTGGGCAGCGCGAGGGGCGACGCCGCGATCTGGTCGTCTCAGGACGGCGGCACATGGACGTCCGCCCAGGGCCTCGGGGCCGCGTTCACCCGGCCGGGACCGCAGCAGCTGACCGATGTCGCCGGGGGCGCGTCGGGCTGGCTGGCGGTGGGCTACGACCAGGCGGCGCCGCGCGGCCCGCTCGTCGTCACCTCGAAGGACGGTGCGACCTGGCAGACGGCCGATTCCCACTCCGCGTTCGCCGCCTCCAAGGAGGGGGTGCCCGTCACCCATGCCGCCGGGGCAGGGGACGCCGGATACGTGATCGTCGGCACCGAGGGTTACTCGGTGGCCACCTGGTTCTCCGCGGACCTGAAGAACTGGGAGCGCGGCACCGGATCCGATCCGAAGATGATGAAGGGCCAGAAGGACACCCCCCGCTGGATGCTGGACGTCGCCGCCGGCTCGTTCGGTTACGCCGCCGTCGGCGGCAGCCACGACGCCCAGGGCAACCACCCCTCGGTCTGGATGTCCTCCGACGGCAAACAGTGGACGCTCCAGCAGCTCCAACTGCCCGCAGGGATGACCGAGGCCCACCTCACCCACGTCGCCGCCCGCGGGAACACGCTGGTCGCCATGGGTATCGCGGCGACCCCCCAAGGCCTGGCCCCGCTGGGCTACGTCTCCGCGGACGCCGGCAAGTCGTGGAGCCCCCTGAAGCCTCCGGGCGAAGGCACCGGAGTCATCGTCACCGCGCTGGCCGCGACGCCGGACGGCTTCGCCGCCACCGGCACGACCGGGAGCGCGGGCGCCACCGACGTCGTGTCGTGGACGTCCTCGGACGGCTCGTCCTGGAATGCCGCGACGCCCGGCGGCACCGGCCTCGGCGGCGTCGGCGACCAGAGGATCACCGGTCTCGCCGCCTTCAACGACACGCTGCTCGGCGTGGGTCGCAGCGCCGACGCCAACGGTGACCAGCCCGTCCTGTGGAGCCGCTAGAGCAGCCGGCCGGCTCAGGCGCGTCTACGAGGGGACGGGCGGTTCCGAGGGCGGGGCGGACAGCGGCGCCATCGACGCGGGCGCCTGTTCGGTCTTGGCGTGGCGGGCAACGTACTGGCCCTTCGGTGGCACGGGGATGTCGGCGCGGTCGCGGGAGCGGTTGCGGCGGGCCCCGTACGGGGCCACGACCATCCGGTAGAAGGGCCGCCGGACGATGGTCGGGACGAGGCGGTAGCCGCCGCGCACGACGACGTTGCGCACATACTGGGGCCGTGTGATGAAACCCTCGCCGAGCATCTCGCGCTGGAGCCGCAGTTCCGAGCGCAGCAGGTCGCGGCCCCCGCGCCGCTCGTAGGCGCCGTCGCCGACCCGGTAGTAGACGAGCGGCTCGGCGACGTTCACCACCCGCGCGCCGTTCGCGATCAAGCGCGCGAACAGCCAGTAGTCCTCCATCAGCGGCAGGTCCCCGTAGCCGCCGACGGCGACGACGGCACTGCGCCGGTAGACGACCGTGGGATGGTTGAACGGGTCGTGCAGGCGTGCGTAGCGGGAGATGTCGTCGGGGTCGCTCGGCGGGATGCGCTGCCCGACGATGTCGGAGATGTCGGTGGTGAACTCCAGCAAACCGGCGCCGACGAGGTCGGCGCCGGCGCGGACCAGCGGCACCTGGGTCTGGAAGCGGTGGGGCATGGCGACGTCGTCGGCGTCCATCCGGGCGACGATGTCGTGGCGGGCCGCCTTGAGGCCGGCGTCCAGGGCGGGGCCGAGACCGCGGTTGCGCTCCAGGTGGACGAACGACACCTCGACCGGGCTGCTCGCCACCAGGTCCCGCAGGCAGGCCGCCAGCTCGGGTGGGACAGGGCCGTCCTGGACCAGGACCACCTGGTCGGGCCGGAGCGTCTGCTCGTGCACCGCGCTGCGGAAGGCGCCCCGTGTGTGCTCCGCTCGATCACCGCCGTAGACGGTCATCAACAAGGTGAAGGCTTCGGGCTTCATGCGTCCGTTCCGGGGGGGAGCGTGGTCGCCCGGTAGAGCCCTGTGCGGGGGCGGCTCCTGGGGGCAGGGGGTCGGGGGAAATCGAGTGTGCTGTCTTACATGTGACGCTTTGAGACGGTTGCTGGGTTACCCGCCGACACGATACCGATCGGCGGTGCCGGGTGTGGCCACGTCACCCCCGGCACAGGCGGGTCAGGTCTCGGCGCAGGCGTCGCGGTCGGCGCGGATTTCGCCGGCGACCTTGGGGACGGCCGCGTTCACGCCGCGCAGGTCGGCGCCGTCGGCGCCGATGACGAGGTAGACGTAGCCGGGCTTGGCGGACGACCAGGGGCGCGGCTTGTGGCCGGGCACGGCGATCGCCATGCGGGCGGCCTGGCGTTCGGCGCCCGCGCCGTACAGGATCCGGGTGCGGGCGTACTGCTTCTTGCTGGTGCCGACCTTGACGACCTGGAAGCCGCGCTCGGTGAGCTGGTCCGCGGTCCGCTGCGCGAGGCCCGAGACCCCGGCGGCGTTGTAGACGGCGACCCTGACCTGGGCGGGCGGGACGGGCTTGACCTTGTTCTGCGCCGCCACCGGCGCGGGGGCGGGCTCGGGGAGCTTGTTGTCCTCCCGGACGGCCCGGAACAGCGGCTCGGCCCGCGCCCGGTCGAACTGGACGCGGTTCCTGTCCTGCGGGTACGCCTGCACGGGGACGGTGACGAACCGGACCTTCCCCGCGCTCATCCCGCGCAGGCTGCCCGCGAGCTTCTGCATCACCGAGAGGGTGAGGTCGTCGTCCGCCTTGATCGAGCTCGCGGCGGCGGAGAGGAAGTCGTAGGTGCGTCCCGGGTCGGTGAGCATGCCCTTGTCGGTGGCCTTCTTGACCACCGACGCCATGAACGCCTGCTGCCGTTTGATCCGGTCGAGGTCGGAGCCGTCGCCGAGCACGTAGCGGGTGCGGACGTAGCCGAGGGCCTGCTCGCCGCGGACGACCTGGCGGCCCGCCCTGAGGTGCAGTTCGGCCTTCGGGTCGTCGATGCGGCGGGGGACGCAGATCTCCACGCCGCCGAGCGCGTCCACGACGCGTTTGAAGCCGGCGAAGTCCACCTCGACGTAGTGGTCGATGTGGATCTTGGTGAGGGACTCGATCGTCCGCCAGGTGCAGGCGGGGCCGCCGTTGGAGAACGCCGCGTTGATCATGCCGAACTGCGCGGGGACGGTGCTGCCGTCCTTCTTCTCGCAGGGCGGCATCTGCACCATCGAGTCGCGCGGGAAGCTGATGCCGATGGCGCTCTCGCCGCCGGGCGAGATGTGCAGCAGGATCGTGGTGTCGGAGCGCTGGCCCGCCTCGACGCCGTAGCGGGCGTTCTCCCCCTGCCGGCTGTCGGAGCCCATCAGCAGGATGTTCAGCGAGTTGTTGAGTTTCTCCGGACGGTCGTCGCCGAGCCGGCCGTCGACGTTCTCGCGGTCGATCTGGCCGTCCAGGCGGCGCCAGAACCCGTACGCGGTGAGGCTTCCGGCCACCAGCACCACCGACATGACGATCGACAGCCCGCCGAGCACGCGCCACAGACGCCCCCGCACCGGCGGTTCCGGTGGCGGCGGGGCGTCCGCGTAGTACACGGGAGACGGCGCGGCGGCTCGCTGCATCCGTAACATTTCAGCACAGATTGGACACAGGTCACCCTCGTCACGGGAAAGTCGACCTCCCACCGGGCGCGTCCGTCTCCGGCCGCCCCTGGCACTAGACTCCGGTGAAGATGAGCACAGTAGACGCGCTGACCGACCAGGCCATGGTCGTTCTGCAGGACCGCCCCCTGGTGCCGCTGAGCGCCTGGCTGAACAAGGCCCTCGGCGACTGCACCGCGAGCGGCCGCACCCTGCAGCTGATCACCCCCCTGGGCTCCCGGCTCTCGCTCCCCCTGCGCACCGCCGCGTCGGGCAACGACGTGCAATGGGTCGTCCGCAACGGCGACGCCTACTACGAGGGCCTGACCGGACGGCCGCTGAAGTGGACCGGCACGACGTTCGTGCCCGTCCCCGAGGCCCGCGACTACGCGCCCGGATTCACCACCCGTCCCACCGCCCCGATCGGCTCGCAGCTCACCCTCGTCTACCGCACCAGGCACGGCTCCGAAGGCGACCTCGGCGGGCCCGTCGAGCGCCTCCTGCAGCTGCTCACCGGCAAACCGCCCGGCGCGCTCGGCCCCGCCGAGCCGCTGGAGCACCCCTGGCGCAGCGACCGGTTCACCGAGTACGCGCGGGGACGCGCCACCGCGCGGCTCCTCGTCGGCGGCGACGGGCCCCGCCCCGCCCAGGCGATCTGCGACTTCACCTCCAGCGAAGGCGGCGCCGTCGCCGAGGTCAGCACCGTCACCATCGGCTACATGCCCGAAGACCCGCCGCCCCTCCAGCACCTGCCGACCCTCGTCGGCGCGCTGGCCGCCGAGCAGACCGTCGCGTCGCTGTTCGTCCAGCTCACCCCCGGCCGCGCCGACCTCACCACCGAGCCCCGCTGGACCGGCGCGCCCGCACCGGTCGCGCTGGCCGTCGCGGGAACGGTCTCCGGGCCGAACGGCATCCCCGGCCAGCAGGTCGGGCCCCCGCGCGCCCCGCTGACGTTCTTCCCGCTCGGGGACGGGCGCTCCCCCGACGGGTGGCAGCGGCACAGCCACCTCATGCAGCACCTCCAGTCCGGCTGAGCGGCCCGCGCCGCCCACCCCCGCACCCCGCCGCGACAAACTGCACAGAGAGCCGATGATCTACCCGTAAGGGATGATGTACGGTCCTGCCCATGGGACAGGCCGGTCAGCTCGACGCGCTTGAGCGGGCCGTCGAGGGGACACTCGCCGAAGGGTCGTTCGAGTTCGACGGCGACAGGGCGGTACTCCGCATCGAGGGGTCCCTCATCCTGACGACCACCTGGTTCCTCTCCCTCGGCATCGGCGGCGTCGCGCTGCTGCTCGCCGGGGCCGTGCTGTCCCTCTCCGGGCTGCAGGACGAGGCGCGGTGGGCGCTGGCACCCGGCGCCGGCCTGCTCGGCTGCGTGCTCGGCCTCGTCCTGCTGCTGCGCTACACCCCGCTGTTCGACCTCTGGGCGATCTATCCGCCCCCGGCGCTGGAACTGCGGTTCGCCGAGCGGGCGATGGTGCACCGGCGGACACGCGTCCCCTTCGGCGAACTGCGTCCCGAGCACCTGGTGTGGAAGAACGGGCGGTTCTTCCGGCGGCTCTACGTCCGGCATCCGTCCCTGCGCAAACAGCTCGCCGGGTTCTTCGGCAACGAGGAGCGGCAGGCCGAGGAGTTCCGGCGGCGGCTGTGGGAGCTGATCTCCGCGCCCGACCCGGCCGGCGCCCTCTCACGCGGCAGCGACCTCACCCCCGTCCAGCACTGGATCATCGCGGCCGGCGCCCCCTACGGCGCGATCAACGGGTTCCGGCTGGACCGCCTCGGCACCGCCCCCGGCGACTCCGCCGCGGCGGCCGACCGCCGCACCGCGCAAGAACTGCTCCAGGATCCCTGGGGCGCCTACGACCTCGAACAGCTCCTCGGCGCCGTCAACTGGCTCGTCCAGGACGGGCACCGCGCCGACTTCACCCAGGACGCCGTCCTCGCCGCCCGGCCCCCCGACGCGCAGGAGGAGTACGGGACGCTGCTGCGCGAAGTCGACGACCTCATCGCCCGCGACATCCTCGAACCCCCGTTCGTCGAGCGGCTGATCGAGCTGGTGCGCGTCCGCTACGGCGACGAGGGCGGCTCGTACGCGCGGCTCGTCCCGAGGCTGCTGCGCGACGAGCCCGGCGCGGACGTCAGCGAGGAGGGCGCCGAACTCGCCCAGTTCCTCCACCGGCTCTTCAACGACCGCAACCACGCGTCGGAGGAGTTGCACCGCCTGAAGGCCCTCGCCGACCCGGCGCTGCGCGCCAACGTGGGACGGCTCCTGATCTGGGACTACGGGCGGGCCCTGATGCTCTTCCGGTGGGGCCACATGATCGGGTGGCTCACGGAGGAGTACTGCTGGGAACGCATGCTGCCGCTGGCGATCGACGTCCAGCGGCGCTACTCGTCCTGGCGGGACATGGCCACCTGCTACCTGCAGGGCCGGCTGCTCTGGTCGGGCGGCGGCGGGAAGGCGCAGGCCGAGTACGAGCGGCTCATCGAGGAGCTCGCCACCGATGCGCGCAGCCCCTGGAACCTCGTCCCCTGGGACCTCGACCTAACCCGCGACTGGGCCTGAACGCCCCGTGCCCGGCGGAACGCTCTCGTGACCGGCGGAACGCCCTTATGACCGGCGGAACGTTCGGTGACCTGTGGAACGTTCGGTGACCGGCGGTGTTCAGCCTCCGATGACGCCGCCGTGGTATGCGGCGCCGTCCTGTCCCGGGGCCCCGGCGGCCGGGCCGCCGCCCTGGTCGGACGCCCTCCAACTGCGCGCCGGCGCCTCGCTCGCGCCGTCCGGGTAGACGATGCCGCCAGCCCAGTGCACGAGCGAGTCGGCGAACCTGCGGGCCACCCGCATCGCGTCGGGCAGGTCGGCGACGGCGCGGATGTCCACCCACCACACCGGCGCGGTGACCCGGTCGGCGAACTCGGCGCCGAGCAGCCGCCGGATCTCGCTCTGCGCCGACACCTGCACCGCGTCCTCGATCGAGACGAGCAGCCGGCCCTCGGCGTCGTACATCAGGGTCGGCTCGGGTTCCCCGCCGCGCAGCTCCAGCGGCTCGCCCATGGCGATCATGCCGTCGGCCACGGCGTGCACATCAGGACGGCGGCGCACCAGCGCCACCAGGTCACTGCTCATCGGGTCACCCCAGCATCGGGCGGACTGAGCGGGCCGTCGCCGTGCGCGGCGACCGGTCGCCGGCTTGTGTCGGACACGTGCCTCCCCTCTCCATCGCAACCCTATGAGACATCCGCACGCGCCGCTTCCGTCCCCGGGCACGCGGCATCACGTGACATACCTACCATCCCCTGTGAAACCGCCAACTTCTGCCCGCTACTCTGGTCCGATTCCACTCGGCCCCCCGCACGGATCAGCTCGGAGCGTTCCATGAACTCCCCCCAATGGCCCGGCCAGCCGCCCGGCGGACCGGGATACCCGCCGCCACCGGCGCCGCCCGGCCCCCCGCGCATGCCCGGCGGCCCCGGTTTCCCGCCGCCCCGGCGCGGCGGCGGCGGACCACTGGTCCCGCTGCTGATCTTCGGGCTGGTGGGGGTCCTCGCCTTGCTGGGCCTCGGGACGTTCTTCATCCTGGAGAGCGGCGACGACGAGCCCGACCGGACGACCACGCTGCCCACCTACACCCCGGCCACCCCGTCCTACTCCCCCGAGCCCAGGCCCACGGAGTCGAGGACCAGCAGGACGCCGTCCAACCCGTCCTCGGTCCTCTCCACGACCGTCCGGACCGCGAAGGGCAACACCTTCACCCGGGTGGGCACCCGCACCTCGACGTGCACCAGCCGCGCCAACACCCAGCTCCGCACCGCGCTCCGCTCGCACCCGTGCGTCGGGGTGATGCACTCGGCGGTCTACGCCAACCCGACCAAGAAGATCATCACCGCGGTGTCGATCGCGAAGTTCACCAGCCCGTCGGCGGCGAGCAGCGTCAGCCGCGTCACCTCCGACAAGGGCTGGCCGAAGCTGCTCACCCCGTCCGACGCGAGCGGCCTGCCGCAGCCCCGGCCCGACCCCGCCTACTGGACGCGGTCGTGGACGCAGGGCTCCAACGTGATCTACGCCCAGTCGTACTGGTCGACCGGATCCGCCACCGGCGGCCGCACCGGCACCGTCTTCGCCACCGCCGGTGAGCTCGGCGTCGAAATCACCAACACCCTCATCTGGACCGACTGACACCACCGGCCGGGCCTCACCGGCCCGATCACGGCCGCCTGGGACGGCGGGCGCCGACACGCGTCCGCCGGGCCCATGGGCCCGGCGCCTCAGTGGCTCGGCGCCGCGTCCCCGAGCGACCGCGCGAACGCCTCATAGGCGATCCGGCCGACCGCCGCCTGGGTGGCCTCACCGAGCCGCGACAGGTCCACCGCGGAGCCCATCGCGATATGCCGGTCATAGGGGACGTTCACGACCGGCGTCCCCCACGCCGTCAGCATCTGCGTCGCGCGCGAAAGGTCAGTCCCGACCTGCGGGGCGTGCGACACCATCGCGATCACCGTCCGGGCCAGCAGGCCCCGCTGCGCCCCCTGGGAGAACCACTCCAGCGCCCCCCGCGCGCTGAGCGCCCCGTCGACCGTGCCGGGGGTGACCAGCACCACGCTGTGGGACTGCCCGAGGATGCCGCGGTGAAGGTCGGTGAGGATCCCGGCGCTGCAGTCGGTCACCGCCGTGGAGATGTAGCGGCTCACCGCGCTGAACGCCGCCTGGAACGTCTCGAAGTTGAACTCGCCGGTGATCCGGCCGCCGCGCGTCGCGGCGAGCACCCACAGCCCCTCCCGGGTCTGCTGCAGGTACTGCGCGGCCTCCTCGAACGTCCGGGGTTGCTGCGCCGCCAGATCGAACAGCGACAGTTCGGAGCGGACGCCCAGGCGCAGCGGCAGCGACCCCAGCTCCGCGTCGGCGTCCATCGCCAGCACCCGGTCGGGACGGTGCCGCGCCAGCTCGGTCGCCAGCAGCGCGGCCACGGTCGTCTTGCCCGCGCCGCCGCGGACGCTGACCACCGTGATCTGCCGGAAGCCGCCGACGGGCCGCCGCAGATAATCCGCGATCTCCGCGCGCGTCCGGATCTGGCCGGACGCGCCGACGGCCTTGCGGACTCCCCGTCCCATCCTGCGCACCAGCGCGTCACCGTGCTGGTTCTTGCGGACGAACTCGTCCGCCATCGGCACCGCCCCCGCACCGTGCGGCTGAGGCGGCGGAGCCGGGACGGGCGCCGCCGGTGCGTGCTGGGCGGACGCGGCGTCGTGCTCGCGTTCCTCGTTCTCCCCGCCGGCCCCCGGGGCCTGCGGAAGGCCGGGGGCCTGCGGCGCGGAGCCGCCCACCGGCGAGATCGCCGCCTCCCAGCTGAAGTCCTCGTTGACGAGCGGCACCCCCGCCTCGTCGGCCTGCTGCTGCGGCGTCGGATCGAACTGCTGCTGCGGCGCCGGGTCGGGATGCTGCTGCGGCGCCGGTTGAGGACGCGGATCCGGGCCCGGCGCCTCCGGCGCGTGCGGCGGCGCCGGAGCCTGCGCCGTGCCGGCCTGCGCCGGTTCGGGCGCGTTGGGCTGCGGAACCTCGGGGAACGGATCGTACGGCTGCGACTGCCGCTGCTCCGCCTCCGCGGCAGCCGGCTGCGGCGGGTCCGGGAACGGATCGTAGGCCCTGGGCTGCTCCGCTTCGGTGGGAACCGGCTGCGGCACCGGCGGCGCGGGAGGCGCGGCGAGAGGCTCCTGTACGGCCGGTGGCGGCGACGGCCGCCGCGCACTGTGCTCGGCCGCCTCGGCCCCCCAGCCCGCGTCGGCGATGACGGTCGCCGCCGACCCGAAGGCCGTGAGGCCGCGCTGGGACACGCCGAGATCACGCAACACGGAGTGCTGCCAGTTGGAGTCCGGCACCCGCCCTCCTTTCACCCTGCGCCAGCCTACGACCTCCCGCCCCCGCCGCGAACGCCCGCGTCACCCGGACCGGGTCAGCCGCCCTGCGTCGCCTGGGCCGCGCACTCCTGGGAGTCCTTGTTGACCTTCGCGGGGTCCATGCCCTCAACGTTCCTGGGTGCGACCGCGGGCGAGTCCGGGCTCGGCTCGGGCATGTCGTAGCCCTTCTTGCGCATGCACTCGATGACCTTCGCGATCGACTTCTGTTGCGCCGGGGTGAGACTCCCACCACCGTTGCCGCCACCGCCGTTACCGCCGCCACCGCCGTCTCCACCGCCGCCGTTGCCGGTGACGGTGCCTCCCGAGGGGTTCACCGAGGTGCTGGCGGTGGCGGACGGCGACGACCCTCCGCCGGCCTCGTCCTTCGAGTCCGACCCGCAGGCGCTCATACCGAGCGTCAGGGCGACGGCGGCGGGAATGACCAGGAGCTTCTTCATGACCACTCTTTCTCTCTGCTTGATCGCATACCTGGGGGACGGCCGTCCGCCCGCACGGCACTGAGCGAGAAGGCAGCCGCTGAAGAAGAAAGCGAATCTAGTTCGGGGGCCGGGGCGCTCCGGGACCTTGCGGAGGCACGTACGGCTGCCCGCCCTGCGGCCCCCCGGGCGGCGGTCCGCCCCAACCCGGCGGCGGACCCGGCTGCCCTCCCTGCGGGGGCACCGACTGCCCGCCCTGCTGAGGCGGTGCCTGCCCGCCCCAACCGGGCGGCGGGCCGGACTGCCCTCCACCCGGCGGACCGGCACCCGGCCCCATCCGGGCGTTCTTCTTGCTGCCGCGCCGGATGAAGAGGAAGAGCACGCCCCCGCCGACCACCAGGATCACGGCCCCGGCGATCAGAATGATCAGGAGGTTGCGATCCGCCTGGTCTGCACGCTTGGTGGCGTCGGACTTGGGCACCTTGGTCGCGGACGGCTTCGCGTTCGCCTGCGGATTGTCCGCCAGCCAGCGGTCGTACGCGGCGAAGACGGGGTTCGGCGCGTCCTTGGGCACGTCGGCCGTCAAGGCGGCGGCCGGGATGATGACCCCGGTACCGGTCAGCTCGTCCCTACCGGGGGGACCGGCGTCCTTCGTCGTGTTGATGATCCGCTGGACGACCTCGCGAGCCGGCATCTCCGGGTGCTTCGACCGCACCAGCGCCACCGCGGCGGACGCCAGTGCCGCCGCCTGAGACGTCCCCGCTACACCATCGGTGACCTGGCCGTTTGCCAGCAGGGTGTTCACCGGGAAGCCCGGCGCCGCGACGGCCACGTACGGCTGCCGCTGGGTCTGCTCCCAAGCCCGTTTCTGGTTGTCGACGGCGCCTACCGCCAGTACTCCGCTGCAGTTCGCGGGCTCTTGGGGACGGTTGGACTCGTCCCCGTCATTGCCCGAGGCGGCGACGACCACGGCGCCTTTCTGCAGCGCGTAGGCGACCGCCTGTTGCGTCTCGGGACGGCACCCGCCATTGCCGGGAAGCCCCTGGGAGATGCTGATCACTTTTGCCCCGTGATCAGCCGCGAACCGGATCGCCTTGTCCCACACGCCCAGATTGGCATGCACCGGCATGATCTTGGCTTCGGGGGCCACACCGATATATCCGGTGCCCGTGCCTCGGCTCGCGATAAGGGCGGCCATCGCGGTCCCGTGGGAGGCTTCAAGGTCCGCGGACGGCCCGACCTGGCCGTTTCCGCTCCCCGAGATCGCATTCGTGCCGGGAACCAGCGCGCCCTGGAGATCGGGAAGCCGTCCATTGACACCCGTGTCGATGACCGCGACGGTGACACCGGCGCCCTTGCTGACCGGCCAGACCTTCTGCTGGATCTCCCAGGCCGTGAACCACCACTGATCTGGCCGGGGGCCGGGAGCCGCATTGACAGGCGCCGCCGTGGTCAGAACCAGAGCGGAAGCCGCTCCGACCGCGGCCAGCCATTGGGTCATCCGTCGCACAACGCAACCTCACTACACGGAACACGGCGTGAGCAGTTCGAAGAATTCGATCTGCTCACGCCGTCTCCTGCATCGTCTCGTGATCGAGCCTGGGGTCAGCCAATCACGGGAGGGGCGGTGTCATCATCGTTTCCGCCCCACACGTCCTCATCTTCCATGAGCCAGGTGGTGCGCTCGTGTTCGTCTTCGCCACCACCGCCGCCACGGCCGCCCATGGGAGCGCCGCCGCCCATCATTCCACGGCCGCCGGCGCCGCCTCGGCCGGCACCCGCGCCACTGCCCCTGCCGGCGCCGGCACCTGCACCGGGCATGCCTCCGGCCAGACCGCCGGCGCCAACGCCGCCGCCACCGGGAATGCTTCCGCCGCCGCCGAGGCCTCCGCCACCGCCACCGATGCCGCCGCGGCCGAACGGGTCGACGCCCCCGCCACCGCCGGGGGGACCACCGGCCAGGCCGGCGAGGTCGCTCTCGGAGGGGCCGCCGCCGGGAATGCTCCCGCCGCCACCACCCGGGATGCCTCCGCCCCCGCCGGGAATGCTCCCACCACCGCCGGGAATGCCTCCGCCGCCACCGGGGATGCTGCCGCCACCGCCGCCGCCGGGAATGCTTCCGCCACCGCCGCCGGGAATGCTCCCGCCGCCCGGGATGCTGCCGCCACCGCCGCCGCCACCCGGGTTTCTGACGCCGCCGCCACCGGGAAGGTCGTTGGTGGGAACCTTGTCCGTCAGGCTCGTCTCGGGCATGTTGGTGGAGATCCGCTCGGGCATGTCGCCGTTGGCCTGCACGGTGCGCTCGCCAAGGCGCTTCATGTGCTCCTGCGCGGCCTTCTCCTCCGCGCTGTCGATGAGGCCCAGGGCTTCACCGATCTTCTTTCCGCCAAGGGCGATCATTCCGCCGGCGGGGCCCGCGACCATGGTGCCCGCCAGGACGACACCGGCATCGTCATAAGAGATGTTGCCAACGAAGCCCTTGCCGGGCCGGTTCTTCACATACCACTCAAGTTTCGTACCGTGGGCCGACAGCGCCTTCCCGGTCGTGTCCGAAACCTGCTGGAGGCCTTGCGCGCTCGTCTCCAGACGACCAATCTGCTCGATCGTGGCGTCCGCGTCGTCGCCCTTCCAGACACGGGCGAGCGCGGCCTTCTGCGCGCGAAGCTCACCTGCGGCCTCGGCGAACTTCTTCCCAGCGGCCTGGTAGTGGCCCCCCGCGTCAATGACCCGTTGGTAGTTGGTGGCATCGAGAATCTGGTTCATCTGGTCGATGCCGCCGTCCCATTCGGTGGGACTGTTCTGGTGCGAGCGAATCGGTTCGTCGTGCTTCGTGTAAGTCATGAGGTATCGATCCCGCCTGGTCGCGCCGGCTAGTACGCGCTGGTGTTATGGGTGGTCGGTGCGGGGCCGCCACTACCATTCGTCATCGTCCGGTTGGCCGCAGCGGCGTTCTCCTTCTCCTTCTCGTCATGGTTGCCGACCATGCGCTCGAGGGCCTTGATGATGCCGTCGTAGCTTCGAAGGAAAGAGTCGTACTGCGTCTTGATCTGGGTATAGGCGGCCGTGGTCGACGCGGCCAGGCCCTGCACGGCGGGGTACTGCCCCAGATCGGCGTTCGTGATGTTGCCGTGCACCGAGATGTCGTTGCGCGTCCCCTTGCCGTCGTCGAACTCGGCCAGGTTGTCCTTCAGCTTCTTGAGGATCTTCCTGACCTCGTCGCGATCGATCTCGCTCTTCTGGTCACCCATGTCAGCCTCCGGCGGGCCGGAAGCGCCCGCTCCCCGTATTGACTTCTGTTCTAGAAGTTCCGCTGCCGACCGTCACCACGGCCGGCCGCCGGCGTTCCGGGCGGCCGGCCATCGTGGGGTCGTCAGCCGCCGATGATTCCGACGTTCGTCTTGACCGTGCTCTGGCCCGTCTCCTGCGAGGACTGGATGACGGCGCCGAGCTGCTGCACGATGCGGGAGATGTCGGCGGCCGACGCCTCCCACTGGCGCTTGGCGTCGAAGTAGGCCTCGCGCGCGCCGTCCTCCCACTGGGCGAGCTTGCCCTCGACACTTCGGGCGAGGTCGTCGAGCTCGGAGTTCATCTGGTTGTACTTCTGCTGGAAGGCCGCGTATGCCTGCTGCATCGCGCCGAAGTCCATCGAGCTGTAGCTCATTGTTCCTCCGTGTCGTCCTGGATCCGTGGTGGTCGATCAGCCGTTGAGCAGCCCGGCGACGCGGTTGACCGCCTCGGTCTGCTGCTGCTCGCTGCCCTCGTAGTTGATCTTCACCTGGACGAGCTTCTCGTGGAGGCCGTTCAGCACCTCGAGGACCTTGCCCAGCTCGCCGTTGAACTCGTTGTAGACCCGGGTGAAGGCGCTGCCGGCCTCACCGACCCAGCGGCCGGACAGTTGCGCCTGCTCCTGGCCGAGGTCGCCCTGAATCTTGCGCAGATCCTGCGCCGCCTCCTCGACCCGCTGGGCCGCCTGGGCCATTTCTGCTCTGTCGACCGAAGACTTCTGGCTCATCAGTCATCCTTCCCGACTAGGTACTACCTGTGTTCGACGCGGCGTGAGCCCCCGTTGGTTCACCGCCGACCCAGTCGACTTTGAACACCATCGTCAGGCACAACGCACATCCTCGTAAAGCTTCGTTACGGTGCACAACGGTAGATCATCAGAGATTGGACTTACGGAGGACCAGATGGCACATATCGGTGTCGCCGAAGTGCCGGTCAGGTGAACCCGCGGGCCGTCAGGCCCACATCTGGGAGTTGGTCCCCTCGGCGGACTGGTAGTTCTGCTGGGCGGTGCCCACCGCCTGGCTGAACTCCTTGACCGTGTCCGCCTGCTCCCGCGCCACCTTGTCCCACTTCCCCTTGGCTTCGAAGTAGGCGTCGCGCGCGTCGTCCTCCCACCTGCCCAGACCGCTCTGCAGGTCGGCCTCCAGCGTGTCCAGCAGCTGGACCATCTCCCGGTGCTTGGCCTGGAAGATCGCCTGGGCGTGTTGCATCGTGGCGTAGTCGGTGCTGAACGCGTGACTCACTGCAACCCCTCCGAGATGACCGTAACGACCGGCGATCTTACCAAGAATCTGCGGTACGTTGGGATACTTACCCTTTTCCGCTGATCATCCGCCTGCGGCACTCGGTTGAATGGGTTCAAGTGCCTTCTGCGGATCCAGCACCGGTCCCTTCGGCACCAGGTTGAGCAGGTTGGCGGGCACCGGAACGGCGTCGTTCTTCTCCCCGGAGATGGTGTAGCCGAGCGCCTGGGCGGTCTCCGCCGACTTCAGCGCGTATCTGCGGCCGTCGTCCGCCACGAGCGCGTAGGTGTTGATCGCCTCGGTCGATCCGGACGCCGGCAGCACGCCCGCCAGGACCGCGCTCCCCGGCGGCAGCACCACGTTGTCGACACCGGAGCCGGAGGCCCGGGCGGGCATCGGCAGGTCGGCGCCGCCCCCGATGGTGAGCTTGGCTCCGGCGGAGCCGTCACCGGCTTCGGGGTAGACGACGCAGAGGGACTCCTTCGCGTCATACGGCCGCACCTTGATCTGCGACTGCGGCAGGCGCTCGTCGATGACCCGTTCGTTCGAGCGGTGGGTGGTCACCGCGGCGCCGTCGAGGGGGGTGTCCTTGGGGAGCTTGTACGACGCGGAGTTCTGGATGAGCGCCGCCTGAAGCACGCTGATCGGCGCGTACCCGTCCGCCATCAGGACGTAGGGCTGGTCACCGGCTCCGACGCCCTTGACGACGAAGACCTGGCCGATCACGCCGGCGGCGCCGGGGAACTGCGGCTGGCCGCCCGCGCCGGGAATGTTCGGGGGTGCGAAGTCGGGGCCGGCGGGCAGCGCGTTCACGAAGCCGGGCGACACCGCCGCGGGCGCCGAGGCGCTGAGCACGGTGAGACCGGCCGGCGACAGGCGCATCCGCTGGTTCTTCCAGATCAGCCAGTTGTTGTTCGCCCCGGTGCTGACGACCACACCGGTCGCCGGGTCCAGGGGCTCCCCGCCGACATCGCGTCCGCCGACCAGCGAGACCACCGACTGCCCGGGACCGCCCTGCTGGTTCTGCCGCACGCAGACCGACCAGGGGCCGCCGACGAGCCGTTTGGCCTCGGGAACCGAGTCCGGCGCCCCCGGAATGCCGATCATCGGGCCGCGGGGGAACTTCGAGAGCGACTTGGCCGAGACGGACTTCTGCTCGGCGGCCCCGCCGCTGCCGCCGCCGGCCAGCGAAGCGGCGAGCTTGGCCGACGTGTAGTTGGCCACCGGGCACAGCACGTCCTTCTGCGACCCTTGTGGCGTGCACCACACGAAGTGGGCACCGGTCTCCTTCTCGATGAGGACGATGCCCTTCTGGTCTAGGCCGCTGCTGCCGCCGCCGAAGAGCAGGCCGATGATGCCGAACACGGCCGCGACCAGCACCCCGACCATGATCCCGGCGAACGTGCCGACGTTGAGCTTGCGCAACGGCTGCTCTGGATAGTCGGGTTCGGCGAGGATCAGCGCCTGGGACGCCCGGTGGGTCATCAGGCGATGCGCCTGCAGCAGATCCCTCTTGGTCTGCATCGAGCCTTCCCCCTCGTCAGCTCACCACAGTGCGCACGTACTCGAAGACCCCCGCGACGCCCAGCGCGAGCGGGATCAGCGCCACCACGAGGAGGATCTCCAGGATGTCTCCGGCACGTCCCCAGAACGGGGTCAGCCGGTTGCCGGGCAGCCACATTCCCACCCCGGTGGCGATACCGGAAACAATCAGTGTGGGCAGGAGGACGCCGGTCAGCAGGAGCACCTGCGACTCGGAGTCGAGCGCGGTGGCGACCGCGAGCGCGCCGAGCCCCGCGACGCCGGGCAGGAGCAGCCAGAGCTTCTGCGCCCGGGCCCGGAAGATCCGCGCCCGCAGCAGCAGGGCGAAGGACAGGGCGACGCACATGACGGGGCTCACCCACCCGCCGTCGAAGGCCAGCGGCACCACGGCGCCGAAGGCGACCAGGCCGATCACCGACACGCCCCCGGTCACATACCGGTCGGCGATCGCCGTGCGGCTCAGCAGCGCCTGGCCGTCGACCATCAGGGTGTCCCGGCGCAGGTCCTCGGCACTGCCCGGCACGGGCGGCAACTGCACCCGCGCCATCTTGAACGCGACGCCGGGCAGCAGCGGGGTCAGCGCGAGAGCGATCGTCACCGTGATGGCGGCGATTCCGGCCGCGTCCATGTCGAACAAGAGCGGGACCGCGCAGTTCGCCGTCCCGAGCAGCGCGGCGACCGCGACGCCGTAGAAGACCGGCAGCCCGTCGGCGATGGCGAACCCGGCCAGCGTCGCGGCCAGCACGACCGCGCCGAACCCGGCCACCAGATGCAGGGCGCCGAGGTCGCGCAGCGCGTCGTCGCCCGCGGGCGCCAGCAGCCCCGCGAGGAACGCGTAGGGCAGCGCCGCGTAGCCGAGCGCCGCCCCCGCCCCGGCGTCGCCGAGCGCCCGCGACAGCGCGATCGCGGCGCCCAGCAGGAGCAGGCCGACCACGCCGGCCGCGATCGCCGGGGCGATCCAGGACGGGCCGGCCATCAGCAGGGTCAGCGCGCCGACGACCAGCCCCGCCACGCCCCACGCGAGGGCGAACCTGCGGGTGGAGTCCTGCCGCCAGCGGCCCGGCCGCTCGCTGACTCCGGTCGCCACGACATCGGGGACGTCGTCGAACACCAGGTCGGGAATCTGCGCCATGCGCGGACGCAGATAAATCAGGTCGCCGTCGCGGATGCCGGCCTGCGACGGGGTGCTGGCCGGATCGAAGGGGGCCTCGTCGAGCTTCTGCAGTACCCAGCCGCCGTGCGCCAGACCGGCGTCGGCGAGGTTCTGGCCGGCGTAGCGCAGCATCGTGGGGTAGAGCTCGGCGAAGGTCGCGTCGGCGGGCAGCGCGATGTCGACCCGCCGGCTCGGCCCGACGACCGTGATCCGGCAGAGGTCAGCTCCTGGGAGCGCACTCACGACTTCCTCGCAAATCTTCCGGTGTGCGGACGGGGGGCGAAGCACCTGAATGGTGCCATGCCCGACGCCTCGGCCGCCGGGGGATCCTCGTGCCTCATGGTGATGTGACGGTGATGTGAACGGCGCCAACCCTAATGTCTGATTGGGCCGTGCGTGTACTGGACCGACCGTCAATGGGGGTTGATGTGGCTCGCACGCGCCATCCGATGCCTCTACGATTCGTAAGGATCGAGTAACGGCACGACCACCTGATACGGCATGCGGGCGGACGACCGCAGGCCGGCGGCGCGCCCCGCCGCCGCGACGGGCGCGATGGAAGGGACGGCTAGCGTGAGCACGGACATCGTCCGGCGCAAGGAGCGGCGCGACCCCCCGCCGATGCCGCGGGGGGAGATCCTCCTCGAGTCGCCGCCGGAACTGCCCGAGTTGATCCCGCAGGGTTTCCAGGCGGTGCTGACCTACCTGCCGATGCTGGCCGGATCCGGCGCCATGGTCCTCATGATGACGGGCCGGGGCGGCGGGACGCTGCAGTACGTGGCGGGCGGCATGTTCGCCGTCTCCATGTTCGGCATGATGCTCGGCCAGGTCGGCCGCAACAGCGGCGAGCGCAAGGTCAAGCTGAACAACGAGCGGCGCGACTACCTGCGCTATCTCGGGCAGGTCCGCAAGAAGGTCCGCAAGGCGGCCAAGCAGCAGCGCGAGGCCCTGGAGTGGGCGAGCCCCGACCCCGGCTCGCTGTGGTCGCTGGCGATGAGCGCCCGGTTGTGGGAGCGCCGCCCGTCCGACGACGACTTCCTCCAACTCAGGCTGGCCAGCGGCGCGCAGAAGCTCGCCGTGCAGCTGATCGCGCCGGAGACGAAGCCCATCGAGGACCTCGAGCCCATGACGGCGGGCGCGCTGCGCCGTTTCATGCGCACCCACGCGAACGTCCCGAGCCTGCCGATCTCACTCTCGCTGCGGTCGTTCTCCCGGATCGTCCCGACCGGTGACCCCGAGGCCGTGTACGGGATGGTCCGCGCGGTGATCGCGCAGATCGCCACCTTCCACTCCCCCGACGACGTGCGCGTCACGGTGTGCGCGTCCCGGGAACGGATGCCGTGGTGGCAGTGGATCAAGTGGCTGCCGCACAACCTGCATCCCACCGAGCACGACGCGGCGGGCCCCGTGCGGCTCATGGCCGAGAGCATGACCACGCTGGAGGCCATGTTCGGCCAGGAGGTCAAGGACCGTCCCCGCTTCCAGCCGGGCCTCTCCCAGGACGACCTCCCTTACCACATCGTCATCATGGACGGCGGCCAGGCGTCCTACGACTCGCAGCTCGCCGCCGACGGCGTCGAGGGCGTCTGCATCATCGACCTCACCGGTTCCGTCGCACCGACACCTGAACCGACCATGCTGCGGCTCGGCGTCACCAAAGAGCAGGTCTCCCGGCTCTCCAAGGACCGCACCGGCAAGGACGTCGCCACCCGCATCGGCAAACCCGACTCGATCACCCTCCAGCAGGCCGAGTCGCTGGCTCGCCAACTCGCCCCGCTGCGCGCCAGCGCCGTGTCCGGCCCGATGGAGGACGCGCTGTCCGGCGCCACCACGGTCACGTCGCTGCTGGGCATCGAGAACCCGTTCCGCGTCGACCCCAACGTGACGTGGCGGCCGCGGGCGCCGCGCAACCGGCTGCGGGTCCCGATCGGCGTCGACACCGAGGGACGGCCCGTCCACCTGGACATCAAGGAGTCCGCGCAGGGCGGCATGGGCCCGCACGGCCTGTGCATCGGCGCCACCGGTTCCGGTAAGTCCGAGGCGCTCCGCACGCTGGTGCTCGGTCTCGCGCTGACGCACTCGTCCGAGGTGCTCAACTTCGTCCTCGTCGACTTCAAGGGCGGTGCGACGTTCCTGGGGATGGACAACCTCCGGCACGTCTCCGCCATCATCACCAACCTGGAGGACGAGCTCCCCCTGGTCGACCGCATGTACGACGCGCTGCACGGCGAGATGGTCCGCCGGCAGGAGTACCTGCGGGCCCAGGGGAACTACGCCTCGCTCCGCGACTACGAGAAGGCACGCGAGCAGGGCGCCGACCTCCAGCCGATGCCGACGCTGTTCCTCGTCCTGGACGAGTTCTCCGAACTGCTGTCGGCCAAGCCCGAGTTCGCCGACCTGTTCGTCATGATCGGGCGGCTGGGCCGGTCGCTGGGCGTGCACATCCTGCTGGCCTCGCAGCGCCTGGAGGAGGGCAAGCTGCGCGGCCTGGACACCCACCTGTCGTACCGGATCGGCCTGCGGACGTTCTCCGCGCAGGAGTCGCGCGTCGTGCTCGGCGTCCCGGACGCCTACGAGCTGCCGTCCGCGCCCGGGCACGGGTACATGAAGTTCGGCACCGAGTCGATGACCCGGTTCCGCGCCGCGTACGTCTCCGGGCCCGCCAGCGAGGACCTCCAGCCGAAGGAGAAGGCGGGGCCGCAGGTCGTCCGGCAGATCGTCCCCTACATCCCCGACTACATCCGCCCGCACGTCATCGAGAACCAGCAGGAGCAGCAGGGCGCCGAGGAGGAGTCGCAGGCCTCGCTGTTCGACGTGGTCGTCAAGCAGCTGGAGAACCACGGCCCGCCGGCGCACGCCATCTGGCTGCCGCCGCTGGACGCGCCGCCCACGATGGACGAGCTGCTGCCGTCGCTCGCGGTCGTCCCCGGGCTCGGCCTGACGACGCAGCACGAGGCGTGGCGGAACCGGCTGCACGCGATCGTCGGCATCGTCGACAAGCCGTTCGAGCAGCGCCGCGACCCGATGTACGTCGACCTGTCCGGTGCGGCGGGCAACGCGGGCATCGCAGGCTCGCCGCAGACCGGCAAGTCCACAATGCTGCGGACGCTGATCGCGTCGCTCGCGCTGACGCATTCGCCGCAGCAGGTGCAGTTCTACTGCCTCGACTTCGGCGGCGGGACCCTCGCCGCGCTGAACGACCTGCCGCACGTCGGCGGTGTCGCCAACCGCCTCGACGGCGACCGCGTCCGCCGCACCGTCGCCGAGGTCACCTCCCTGCTGGAGCAGCGGGAACGCGAGTTCGCCGAGCGCGGCATCGACTCGATGCCGACCTACCGGCGGATGCGCGCCTCCGGCGAGATCACCGGCGACGGCTACGGCGACGTGTTCCTCGTCGTGGACGGCTGGATGACGCTCCGCCAGGACTTCGAGAACCTCGAACCCGTCATCACCGACCTGGTGGCCCGCGGCCTCGGCTACGGCATCCACGTGGTCTCGACGGTCAACAAGTGGTCGGAGTTCCGGATGAACGTCCGCGACCTCTTCGGGACCAAGCTGGAACTGAAGCTCGGCGACCCGTACGAGTCCGAGATCGACCGGAAGCTCGCCGGGAACGTGCCGGAGGGCAAGCCCGGCCGCGGCCTCACCCGCGAGGGCCACCACTGCCTGACGGCGCTGCCGCGCCTGGACGGCGACACCGACGACTCCACGCTCGCGGAGGGCGTCAAGAAGCTCGTCGCCGCGATCGCCGGCAACTGGGACGGGCCGTCCGCGCCGAAGGTCCGGATGCTGCCCGCGGTGCTGCCGGCGTCCTCGATGCCGAGCGCCGCCGAGAGCGGCTCGCGGATCCCGATCGGCATCGACGAGGACACCCTGTCGCCGGTCTTCCTGGACTTCACGGCCGAGTCCCACTTCCTGGTCATCGGCGACACCGAATGCGGCAAGTCGAACCTGATGCGCATGATCACCGGCGGGATCATCGAGCGGTACACGCCCGAGCAGGCGCGGATGATCTTCATCGACTACCGGCGGGCGCTGCTGGACTCGGCCGACACCGAACACCGGATCGGCTACGCCGCGTCCTCGGCCGCCGCGCAGGGCCTGGTGAAGGACATCGTCGGCGCACTGCAGGCGCGGCTCCCACCCGCCGACCTCACCCCCGAGCAGCTGCGCGACCGGTCATGGTGGACCGGCGCGGACCTCTACCTGGTCATCGACGACTACGACCTGGTGGCCACGTCCAACAACCCGGTCGCCCAGCTGGCCGAACTGCTCCCGCAGGCCCGCGACATCGGACTGCACGTGATCGTGTCCCGCGCCTTCGGCGGCGCCGGACGCGCGATGTACGACCCGGTCCTCCAGCGCATCAAGGAGATGGGGTCGCCCGGCCTGCTGATGTCCGGCAACAAGGACGAGGGAGTCGTGCTCGGCAACATCAAGGGACACTCACTGCCGCCGGGCCGCGGATACTTCATCAACCGCCGCCACGGCAGCCGCCTCATCCAGACCGCACACCAGGAGTAAGGACATATGGCCGACTTCAGCTTCGGTGAAGGCGTCGAGCGCTACCAGCGCGACATGCAAGCGCAGATGGGAGAGTTCGCCAAAATACAGGAGTCCATTCAGGCCGCCATCGGACGCGGCGAGGCGGCCGACGGCCGGATCGTCGCCGAGTACAAGGCCCAGGGCGGCCTGACCAAACTCGACATGGACCCGCGCGCGATGCGCATGCCGGCGGCGGAACTCAGCGAGGCGATCCGCGAGGCGGTCAACGCGGCGGCGCAGGACTTCCAGAAGAACGTCCGCGAGGCGAGCGCGGCGGTCTTCCCGATGACCGAGGACCCGCAGAAGGCCGCGGACCCGTCCGCCGCCCTCGCCTCCCTGGACAAACTCGCGAACGGCTTCGCCGGGCAGATGAAGGAACTGGCCCGGGAACTCGGCATCCAGCAGCAGCGCGCCAAGGAGGCCATGGACAACTACAAGGGCCCCGGCTTCCCCGGCCCCCGCTGACCGTCCCCGCCTTCGCTTCCGGGACGCCCCCGGCTTCGCGGGCGGGTTTCAGCGTGTGTGGCCGCCCGGTGGGGTCGGCCAGTTGCCGCCGAAGGGGCCGCGGTCGGGGTCGGCACGGCGCAGGGTGCGCGAGGTGCCTCCGAGCCGGCTGAGCGCGATGGGCGGGGCGACCACCAGGGCCAGCGGGATGAGGAGCATGACGAGCAGGTCGGACGGCCCGACCGTGTCGGCGAAGACGGGGGCCTTCTTCCCGCTCGGGTCACGGATCACCTCGACGCGCTCGCCCTCCTGGCGGGAGTCGTCCCCCTGGTACTGCGCGACCGTGTACTCAGCGTCGGGGCAGGCGACCTTGTAGTAGCCGCGGATCTTGCTCTTCCGCGGAATGGGCTTGTACACCTCGCCCGCGACGGTGCATGTCGCCTTGTCGCCGGTGGTGACGAAAACGGCCTGCCCGGAAGCGGCGATCGACGCGAAGAAGCCCCCGACGCAGAGCAGAGGAACGAAAAGCAGGAACGCGAACCAGCGCCCCGCAAGATAGCGGCAGCCGAAGAGGACGAGAACGCCCGCCAGCGCGACGAGGGGCAGGAGTACCCAGAGCCGCCCCGTCCTGCCCAGTTCGGTGACCGATGGCACCCCGGAGGACGTCACGAAGGCGGTCACCACGGCGGCGGCGAAGAGCGCCCAGCCCGATCCGAGCAGGGCCCAGCCCGGCCCGACACGACGAGTGTTCGGGGAGGGGTCCGTCATGAGGCTCAGATCACGTACTTGAAGAGGGCGAGAACAATGATCAGGACGACACCGACCGGCCAGAAGAGCTTGAACAGGTGCTCAAGCTGATCCCGCTGGACGCCCGCCCTGAACACCGTCTGCGAGGCGCGCGTGCGGGTGGGCTGCCTGTACTGGACCATGAAGTCCCGCTGGAACTCGTTGTAGGCGGCGTGGACGCCCGCGTAGCCGGGGTAGACGTCCGGGACCGTCTCGGTGGCCTCACCCTCGTTGATGGGGAGGTGGAACTCGAAGGCCGCGGACAGATAGGAACCGATGATGATGGCGCGCCAAGCCCCCGTGACCCGGTTGTCGATGTGAAGGTCGCCGTTGCGTCGTTCCGCCAGCTGGGCGCCGTCCATGGTCATCCAGCGGACGGTGCGGGCGTCGCGACCGTCGGGCAGTCTCGGGCGGTCCATGCTCGGCGGCTGCTCGAAGACCAGATCCCCGAGCGGCCGGAGCTCCGAATCGAGCAGGCGAGCGCCGGGGGTCAGGTTCCATCCCTGCTCGGTCGTCCCCAGAACCCGTCCACCGCCGTGGAACATGGAGTGGCTATCGCATTCCAGCCTGGCCAGAACCGTACCGTCGGTGCCGACGAAGGCCATCTGCGGCGCGATGGGGTTGAGTGTCTGATGCTCGGCACGGTCGGCGTACATTAGCGTCGTGCCATCGGGCGCCGTGACGGCGAACGTCAGCCGGGGCGTCTGGACTCGGTCCGGGGTGATCCAGTGGCCTCGCGGCGAACGGACGCGCGCCACTTCGACGAGCCGGGCGAGACTCGCTCCCGTGGTGGTGTCCTGGAACTCGTACAGGTTCGCGGGATTCAGGCGCAGAGAGGTACTGGTGAAAAGACCGGCGGTCATCACTTGTCCCAGGGGGGCGTCTCGTCCTGCTTCTCGTTGAACGACCCCTCGCGATTGAACATGGGGGTGTTCACATTGTACTTGTCCGAATAGTTGCCGTCGCTGTCCCAGCCGCCTTCGTATTCGGCCTTGCTGCCACTCTTATTGTCGCCCACACCGGTTTTGAAACCGCCGCCGAGATCCTCGTTCTCGTCCCAGGTGACCTTGCCGCCGACGGTTCCGTTGACGGTGCCGGAAGGATCGGACACCTTATGGTTCACGCCGACCTCGCCACCGGCCCAGCCTTCTTCGTTCCTCTTCACATTGCCGGCGACCTCGGTCTCACCGGCGGGAGTGTTGAACTTGACCCCGCCGCCGTAGGTCCACGTCTCGTCGATGCTCCGGTCGGCGTCCAGGTCGATCTCACTGACGGGGAAGCCCTTGTTGCCCGCAGATCCGCCTCCCGGCAGACCGCCGTTGACCGTGTTGCCGTCGGACCGGTTGACCCAGGACAGGCCGGCGTTCGCGGCGTTCTGCAACAGGTTGGCGGCCGCACCGGCGGAGCCGTTCACCAGCGCCTCCTTGAACGCGCCTCCGGCGTCGAGACCGTTGCCCTCCTGGCTGGCGGTGGTGAGCCCGGCGCCGCCGAACATCGCCATGCCGGCCATCGAACCGGCGGAGGCGAGGATGGCGGTCGCGACGTGGGTGATCGTCAGGCCCGTGCCGGCGGCCGCGACGATCGCCCCGTATGAGGGAGCACCGAAGACGCTCGCCAAAGCGGCCACCGCCAGGACGAGGAGGACGTCGATGTAGATCGCCATCCCCATGGCGAAGACGGCGTAGGCGAGCAACGCGTACGCCAGGACCGTCAGCGCGATCGAGACGGCCTGGAGGTACATCTTGAGGGCCTCGACCGACTGGCAGAACTCTTCGACCTTGCTTTCATACCCCTTGCGGTCGTCCATGTTCCACGCCTGCTCAGGGATGCCCTGGGCGAGACTTCGCAGGTCGTTGGCGGCCTGCTCGAGTTCCTGGGAGGCTTTCATCCATGCGGCCGCCGCCTTTTCCAGGCTCTGCGGCTTGCCCTTCGCCAGCCGGAACTCGAACGAGATCATGAGCGCGGGGGGCAGGATCACCGCGGCGCTGACCATGGCTATCGCCGCGTCCATCAGGGGTTCGGCGACGGCGGTGGCGGATCCGCCCGTCAGCGCGGCGACGGCCGCACCGCCCGCCGCGGCGCCGCCGCCCGCGGCGCCTCGGTTGCGTGGTCCCGACCCGACGGGCACATCCCCGCCGGAGGGGCTTCCGGTTGGTGAAGAGTTACCGCCGGGAGGAGTCATGGCATCCGCTCTCTCGTTGCGTCGCTGTTCTCAGAACCGTTCCGGGACGACCTCAGATCGTGTTGGACCGCTCGGCATCGGCGTACCGCTTCGCCGTGGCGTCGATCTTCTTCGCGTAACCCTGCGCGGTGTCCATCAGCAGCTTGATGTCCTCGAAGGCGAACTGAACCGCGATCGGGTAGGCGGCGGAGGCGGCGCTGCAGGCGATGCTGAAATCGCCGCCCTCCATGTTGCCGACGCCTTCGCCGTTGAGCGTGTTCCCCGCATTGGTGAGACGGGGGACGACGACGTTGGTGATGTCCTTGCCGTGGAGAGCGATCCGCTCCGGATCTGCCGATTTCGGGGGAGCCACATCTACCTCTCTTACCGGCTGTGCGTCATGAGCTCGTGATCAGGCTTCGCTTATACTAGGGCACTTCGGGCCGGCCGGAGTGGTCTCGGCCTAATGGCGCACAGGTGAGGTCTACGGCACGCCGGGCGTTGATCATCCGGGGTCCGGCGGCCCGGACGGGCGTATCGCACTCCGGCCACCGGGTCGTGAGGCGGGAGTCCGTCCCTTAAGGTCTTCTGCTGTGGCGGATGCGACATCGGAGCGGAGGCTTGCGGCATGAGATGGACCGCGATCGCCGTGCTCGCCGGGTGCCTCGCGCCCCTCTGCACGGCACCCGTCGCCCACGCGGCCCCGGCCCAGGCAGCCCCGATCCACGCGGCGCCGGCCTACTCAGCACCGGCCTACGCGGCCCCGGCCTACTCAGCACCGGCCTACGCGGCGCCCTGCCAGCCGCCTGCCGGGGTCATGACCGCGCAGCAGCTCGGCCAGAACGGGCAGCCGTGGGCTCAGCAGATCCTCAACATCGGCGCCGCGCATGAGCGGGCCACCGGCCGCGGCGTCAAGGTCGCGGTGGTCGACAGCGGCGTGACCGCGAAGAACCCGCAGCTGAGCGGGCAGGTGCTCAAGGGCGTCGACCTGACGAAGACCGGCCCGGAGGACTGCCTCGGGCACGGCACCTGGGTCGCCGGCATCATCGCCGCCAAGAAGGGGACCAGCCCGTTCTACGGCGTCGCCCCCGACGCGAAGATCATTCCGATCAAGTTCGCGGCGCAGGCGCAGGGGGTCGACAGCGGTCTCGCCGCCAAGGGCATCGACGCCGCGGTGCGGCTGGGCGCCGACATCATCAATGTCTCGACCCAGTCGATCGGCGACGACCCGCGCCTGCGGAAGTCCGTGGAGAACGCGATCGCCAAGGGCGTCGTCATCGTCGCGGCGGCCGGCAACATCAACCCGGAGGACAGCCAGACCCCGGGGCTGATGTACCCGAGCGCCTATCCGGGAGTGATCTCGGTGGGCGCCGTCGACCAGAAGGGCGGCGTCACCGCGTTCTCCAACCCGGCGACTCCCGTCTCGGTCATGGCGCCCGGGCAGGACATCGTGACCACGGCACCCGACGGCACCTACGCGGTCGCCGAGAAGGGCACGAGCTTCGCGACCCCGTTCGTCTCCGGTCTCGCCGCGCTGATCGAGGAGGCCTATCCGGACCTCACCCCCGCGCAGGTCAAGCAGCGGATCGAGGGGACCGCGGAGGGCAGCAAGGGCGTCGGCAGCGGCAACGGCATGATCAACCCGTTCGAGGCCCTCACCGCGGTGAACATCCCGGTCGCCGGAGGCGGGGGCGCCGCCGGCCCGCCGGTGAAGATCGCCATGGCCGACCGGCCGGACTCCACGACCCGTGCCGTGGCGCTGGGCATCGCGGGCGGGGCCCTGGGCGTCGCCGCCCTGGTGGCGGCCGGCGGGGTGCTGATCCCGCTCGGCCGGCGCCGCGGCTGGCGACCCGGCTACGTGCGGATGACCTCCGACACTTCGGACGGGTCTTCCGGGACATAACCGATCTTTCGGTCGCGCCGGGGGTGGGGTGGCGTAATACCATCTGGCGGGTGCACTCGTACGGACCGGTTCCCCCGCCTCCCGGGGACGAGCGACAGCGGCGCTCAGCGCGGCGCTGGGTGATTCCCCTGTCCGTGCTGGGCGCGGTGGCCGTCCTCGCCGCGGCCCTGTGGGCGACGGGCGGTCTCAAGGAGACACCGAAGCAACCGGCCCAGTCCGCCGGGAAGCCGCTCGACCTGGGCCTGTTCACCGTCACCGTCCGGGATGTGCGGATCGGGCTGGCGGACGCCCGGTTCGGCAGCGCGCAGGAACGCTTCCTCATCATGCGGATGAGGGTGGTCAACAAGGGCAAGGAGACCGAGTCGCTCGAGAACAGCGGCCTGGCGGACGGTGTGGTCGCGCGGACGAAGACCGGCAAGTGGGTGGAGCCGGAGCGGATCGAGGGCGTCGCCGCCGGCGCGGAGACGAACGTCGTGCAGCCGGGGCTCCCCGTCGAGGCGTCGGCGATGTGGAAGATGGGCCCTGCGGACTCGCCGGAGAAGCTGACCGTGGGGTTGCGCGAGTGGAAGTACGAACAAGGGTTCACCGACAGCGACTTCAATTGGCTGGTCCAAAAGGAGGACGACAAGCTCGTCGGCCGCCTCGTCCTCCCGGTGGCGCCGATGAGCGCCGCGCCTCAGCCGTCCCCGCGGGCGACGTGGCCGCAGGCGGGACGTCCCACAACGACGGCGTGGCCCACCGCGACGGCGCGGCCCACGACGACGGCGCGGCCGCGCCCGACCGCCGGCTCGCCCAGGCCGACTGCGAGCCGCCCATGAACGTGCGGCAGGTGCTGTTGCGGAGCGGCGCCGGGATCGGCGGGACGGCCCTGCTCGCCGGGGCGATGTGGCTGCATTCGATCCTGCCGCAACTGGAGGCCGCGCAACTGGACCCGATCCGGGACGGCGGCACGGTCGGCGAGGAGATCCGCAACCGCGACTTCAGCGTGCGGGTCGAGAAGGTCGAGGCCGCCCGGTCGCTGGCCCCGTCTCTCTCGCTCGGCGACCCGCCCCCGGTCGGCACCGACGGCATCTACCTCATCGTCCGGCTCCGCGCGACGAGCCACCGCGAACCCCTGCAGCTCAGGACGGTGGAGCTGGAGACGCCCGGCGGCTACACGTTCAAGCAGGACCCGCGGACGGGCACCGCGTCCGCCGGGGCCCAGCCGACGTTCGAGCCGATGATCTGGACGCCGGCGACGGTCGTGTTCGAGCTGCCGAAGAAGCGGCTGGAAGGGGCGCACCTGATCGTGGGCACGGGCGGGCTGCTGCCGCAGCTGTCCGCGGCCGCCGACATCGACCTCGGCATCACCGGGAACCGGGCGGACCAGCTGACCGGGAGCGCCGTCGAACGCTACGACATCAGGGACAGGCCATGACGTCCGACGACACCCGGCCCGACCTCCCCCGGGTCCCGCCTCAGTTCGAGAGGGCACCGGACTCCGGGCAGGCAGGCGAGTCCGGGCAGACGGGAGACTCTGGGCAGACCGGGGAATCCGAGGAGGGGCGGGAGTCCAGGCTGCGTCCCCTCGACAGGCGGGTTCTCCAGGCGATCGCGCTGTTGTGCGCGGTCCCCGCGATCCTCGCGCTGCACTGGGTGGACGAGACGAACAACATCGAGAAGAACTTGAAGCCCCCGGAGAAGGTCACCACCGTCCCGCCGGGGAAGGTCGGCGAACTCGTCGGGGCGAGGTGGGTGGTCATGAAGCGCGCGACCGCGCAGCCCCTCGCGGCCCGTGCCCAGCAGGGCTCGAACGACGTGACCGAGCTTCGGCTCACGGTCGGCGTCCGTCCCGGGGACGCCGCCAGCGCGATAGCGGTCGGGGCCTATGGCCTCGTCTTCCGGTTCGTCGACGGCGAGGGCCGCGTATGGACCGCCTCGAAGGTGAGGGGCAAGGACCCGCGGGCGGGCGTCGCGATGGCCCTCACCGTCAAGGGGACGGTGCCCCGTGCCAAGGCGGACTCGCTGGAGCTGGAGATACGGGCACCGAAGGCGTCGCGGAAGAAGGGGGAGCCACGGCTTTCGCTGCGGTTCGAGCACTGACCCTCGCCATGACGAGGTTGAACGCCGCCGCCAGCAGGCAGACGCGCAGGATCTCGAAGACCAGCGCCGTCCCGAACCCGACGAACGGCAGCGCCTGCATCCACCACGTCACCTCATGCGGGCCGATGAGTTCGTAGACGAAGCGCCGCGAGGCCTCTTGGCCCACGTCCAGTGCGGCGAACAGCAGGCAGAACGTCGCGAACGGCATCATCCCCGACCGGCGGACGAGCCGCAGCCCGAACCAGGCGGGCAGCCACATCTCCCGGAAGCCGCGCGTGAGGATCTCCCGCGGGCTGTTCGTCCGCTCGATCCCCCCGGCCCGCGCCAGCCGCTGCGCCGCGCGGCTGCGGCCGAGCACGACCCGCTCGTCCCCGGCGTCCAGCCCGAGGATCACCCCGGCGATCACCAGCAGGATCAGCGCGCCGAGCACCGCGTCCTTGAACGGCGACCACAGGGCGAGGGCGGGACCCGCAGCGCCCGTCAGCCACTCCCACGCCTGCCGCGCGGTGACCCAGTCGGCCGCTTCGGAGCGCAGGTGGTCGATGGTGAAGATGCCGAACAGCGCGAACTGGACCTCGAGGAACGCGACGAGCGCGCCGACGGCGCGGGGCAGCCGCTCCTCCAGCCGCCACTCCGCCGCCACCTTCATCACGAACAGCCCGCCGGTGAGGCCGATCGCGAGCCCTACGTGCTTCTCCAGCGACAGCAGCAGCCCGAGGGCGTCGATCTGCCCCTGGATGCCGCCCTCGGCGAAGCCGCGGGCCGCGGCCATGTCGGCGAACTCGCGGGCGTCCTCGCCCTGCTTCCCCCACGCCAGGTAGAAGATCACGAACGGGAGCGCGGCGCGGCCCATCGCCCCGATCACCGACTCCTCGTTGCCGACGGCCCACGGTGTCAGCCCGCCGTCCGACTCGCGGGCGTGCACCACGTCCAGGCCCTCCCGGACGCTGTGCACCATCAGCACCGTGACCGCCAGCGTGATCACCACCAGCAGGCCGACGGTGGTGATCGGCGCGATCGCCGCCGCCGTCCCCTTCATCGAGCCGAGCCGGTAGCCGCCGTACATCACGCCGTAGCGCAGCAGCTCGCCGACCGTGAACCAGAGGGCGAGCGGCAGGACGAAACGTCCCGCGAGCTTCAGCGTGGCCCACGGAAGTGTCAGCGGCGATCGTGCGGACAGTCCGAGCATCGCGTTGATCGTATCGAGCCTGCACCCCGTCCCGCGGTGCTCCCCGGATGACCACCCAAATGAGCCCGTGCCGGAAATGCCGGACCCCGCCGTCCGCATGGAGCGGGCGGCGGGGTCCGAGGGGCGCTTTCCCCTTGCGGGGACACCCCCGTGTCCCTAGGGGAACCGCGTCGTCGTGACTCGGGTCAGATCGCGACCTCGAGGCCGGCGACCTCGCCGATCTTCGCCGTGACGGCGTTGTCGACGCTCACGCCGCCGGCCGCCAGGACGCGCACGGTCCAGTCGCCGTCGGCGGCGAAGAACCGGAACACGCCCTCGTCACCGGTGACGACCTCGGCGGTGAACTCGCCGGTCGCGTCGAGCAGGCGGGCGTAGGCGCTGGACACCGGGGCGCCGTCACGGGTGACGGTGCCCTGGATGACGGCCTCGTTGGCGAGGTCGACGGTCGCCGGCAGGTGCGCCGTCTGCTCGGGTGCTGCGCAGCCCTGGGTCATTTGCTCCTCCATCTCCGTGCACACGGAAAACTCTTCCGCCGGACGTGGCGGGCCGATGATTACTTGGGCGCGCCGAGCTCGATCGGGACGCCGATGAGCGAGCCGTACTCGGTCCAGGAACCGTCGTAGTTCTTCACGTTCTGCACGCCGAGCAGCTCACGCAGCGCGAACCAGGTGTGCGAGGAACGCTCACCGATGCGGCAGTACGCGATGGTGTCCTTGTTCAGGTCGACGCCGGCCTCGGTGTAGATCTGCCGGAGCTCCTCGTCGGACTTGAACGTGCCGTCGTCGTTGGCCGCCTTCGACCACGGGATGCTGCGCGCGGTCGGGACGTGCCCGGCCCGCTGCGACTGCTCCTGCGGAAGGTGCGCCGGGGCGAGCAGCTTGCCGCTGAACTCGTCCGGGGAACGGACGTCGACCAGGTTCTGCTTGCCGATGGACTCCACGACCTCGTCGCGGAAGGCGCGGATCGACAGGTCCTGGTCCTTGGCCTTGTAGTCGGTCGCCGGACGGGTCGGGACGTCGGTCACCAGCTCGCGGGACTCCAGCTCCCACTTCTTGCGGCCGCCGTCGAGCAGCTTCACCTTGTCGTGGCCGTACAGCTTGAAGTACCAGTACGCGTAGGCGGCGAACCAGTTGTTGTTGCCGCCGTAGAGGATCACCACGTCGTCGTTGGCGATGCCCTTGGCGGACAGCAGCTGCTCGAACCCGGTCTTGTCGACGAAGTCGCGGCGGACCGGGTCCTGCAGCTCGGTCTGCCAGTCGATCTTCACGGCGCCACGGATGTGGCCCTTGTCGTAGGCGGACACGTCCTCGTCGACCTCGACGAGAACCAGGCCGGGCGCGTCCAGGTTGGACTCAACCCAGTCGGTGTCCACCAGGACGTCTGAGCGGCTCATGCGGGAACCTCCCTTTCGGAATTCTTCGCGGTGATACGTCGGATCAGCAGATACATCTCGCACCCGAGGCAGAACCCGAACGCCGCGTTCAGGAACGCCGCCGCCAGCGCGAGGGCGGTTGCACCGATGCCGAGCCAGGTGGTCCCCGTCACGTATCCGACCGTTCCGACCAGGGCGAACGCGAGACCGACACCCTGCGCGAAGCGGGGGGCGGCCGCGTCCTCCAGTTCCCTTGGCGGAGCGAGCCGGGGACGGATCAGCACTCTGAACGCAAGCCCGTACGGGGCGTACCGGAGGCCGAGGAAGGTCGCGATGGCGAACACGACGGCCTGAGCGGCGAGCAACGCCCAGCTTCCGGTCACCAGGACCGCGATGAGTATCACTGTCGTGACGGCCGCGCTGAAGCGCGGACCACGAGGGTCAACCTGCATCGGGGTGCTCCTGGCGGAGTGGAAGCGTGCGTACGAGCTGGAAGTGGAAGTGCTCGGGGGCGGGTGGGCTCGATGCCTCAGGCCATACGACAGAGCGAGGCGGCCATGCGGCAGAAATCCACCGCGCGGCGCTTCGTGAGCATCTGCTCTGTCAAGTCACGCACGGACACGATGGTAATCCGCCAATCGACGTACTGTCACATCCGTCTCGCCTTCCGAGACAGTGACATTCGTCTTATCGCAGGTCGTCCGGGTGCGGCTCACTGGATGACCTCGCCCAGGGCCGCGATGACATCGGGCTTGCGCGGGGCGCCGGCGGCGCGGCGGACGATGCGGCCGGCGTCGTCCAGGACGAGGACGGTCGGGGTGCGGATCACGTTCAGGCGGCGGACGAGGTCCAGGTGCGCCTCGGCGTCGAGTTCGACGTGCGCGACGCCGTCCACCATGCCGGCGACCTCGCCGAGGACGCGGCGGGTGGCGCGGCACGGTGCGCAGAACGCGCTGGAGAACTGCAGCAGGGTCGCCTTCTCGCCGAGGTCGGCGCCCAGGTCGTCCGGCTGGAGGATGTCGCCCACCTCGTCGTCCCCGCTTCCCCGGCGTGCGCGCAGGACGCCGTCGCGGCGCCGCCGCAGCAGGCCGAACACCGTGGCCGCGGCGATCACCGCCGCCGCAATAAGTGCACCCGTCATCGGTATCGACAACCGCGCGGGGCCGCGAGTTCTTCCATGAGCATCGAAACAGCGCGGGCCGGCCGACAAGTCAGCGCCGCGAGCCAGGTCGGGGTGGCGGGTCAGGTTGGGTGCGGGTCAGGTGGGGTGGCGGGTCAGGTTGGGGTGCGGGCCAGGTGGAGTGGCGGGCCAGGTGGGGTGGCGGGTCAGGTGGGGTGGCGGGTCAGGTGGGGATCGTGAGGAGCGGACGGCCGTCCAGGCCGACGATCTCGAACGAGAACAGCTGCCCGCGCGGGAACATCGTGGAGCCGCGGTACTCACCGTAGCCCTTGTCGTACGGAACGTACCAGCTGCCGAGCGCGTCGCGGCGGCCGTCCCGCGCGACCACCAGCAGCCGGCAGTGCGATCCCTTCGGGACGCCAGCCAGATGCAGCTCGACCTCCGTGCCCCACCGCTTCTTCTTCAGCAGCACGTAGCCCTTGATATTGGTCTTGGGGTTCTCGGCGGCGATCCGCTCGGCGCCGCCGGTGATGGCGGGCGACGCGGACGGCGGGGGCGGCGTCGCGGTGTTCCGCTCCCCGAACGGGAGCAGGAGGCCGCCGAACAGGGCGCCGATGACCAGCAGGAGGCACGCGGCGGCGGCGAGCGGCGCCCATCCGGGTCCGCGCCCGCCGGCCGGCCGGCCCGGCCGTCCGAGACGTCCAAGCGATCCGAGCGATCCGAGCGGTCCCCTCCTTCGCTCGGCCGCGCGGGCCAGCAGCCCGTCCAGCAGTTCGGGCGGCGGGCCGGCCATCTGGTCGAGCTGTGACTCCTCGACCCGGCCGAGCATCGCGGGCAGGCCGGCCAGCCCGGCGAGCTCGTCCCGGCAGGCGGGGCAGTCCGCCAGGTGGGCCTCCACCTGGGACCGCTCGCCGGAGTCGAGCGAGCCGAGCACGTACGACCCGAGCGCGGTGCGCACGTCCGTGCAGTCGTTCATGGCGCCAACCCCCGCTCCTCCAATGCGAGTTTGAGCGCCCGCAGTGCGTAATAGGTGCGGGACTTGACCGTTCCCGGCGGGATGCCCAGCGTCTTCGCCGTCTCCGCCACCGACCGGCCCTTGTAGTAGGTCTCCACCAGGACGGCGCGGTGCGGTCCGCTCAGCCCGGCCAGCGCTTCGGCGACCGTCCAGGACTCCAGTGCCCGGTCGATGTCGTCCGAGCTGGACGCGGTCATCATGACGTGTTCGTCGATGCCCGTCTCCGGCGGCCGCGCGCGCTTGGCGCGATGTGCGTCCACCACCAGGTTGCGTGCGACGGTGAACAGCCACGGCCGGACGGGACGTCCCGCAAGCGCCTCCGGGTGTTTCCAGGCACGCAGCAGCGTCTCCTGTACGACGTCCTCGGCCTGGGTTCGATCCCCACCGGTCAGCCGCAGGACGTAGCCGAGGAGGGGACCTCCATGCTCGCTGTACAGGGCGCGCAGCAACCCCTCATCCGCGGTGGGACCCACACCACTCACACGTACGAGCGGCCGGGCCGGTTCACCGGCGCCGGGTCATTTCTGCACCAGTAGTTCCTGACCCGCCATCGCCGGACCCATCATCGCCGGACCCATCATCGCCGGACGGGTCATCGCCGGACGGGTCATCGCTGGACTTGCTGGATGTCGTTCAGCTTGACGTTCTCGGCGGTCGCGCCGACCCGGAGCCCCTCCGCCGTCGGCCGGATCTGGGTGATCTTGGCCCCGAGCGGCAGCGCGGGGACGGGCACGACCCAGGTGAGCTGCCGCTTCAGGACCGCCAGCGGGATCTGCGGACCGCCGTCCGACCCCACCGACACGGGACTGACCGCGATGCCCTGCGCGGCCGGCTTGACCGCGACGACGCCGCTGCCGGACACCGGGAAGCCCAAGATGGCGCCCTCCATCTCCACCGCCAGGTTGTCGCCCTTCGGCGCGATCCGCTTGACCTCCTTCGGCGCGTGCTTCTTGATCAGCGGATAGGGGACGACGGCGGACACGGTCGCCGTCCCCGCGGTGACGTTCGCGGTGTTGCCCCCGGCGACCTCGGACAGCGGCGCGCTCACCTCGCGCATGTCGATCCGCACGTCGGTGACGGTCACGCCCTGTTCCGTCCAGTCGCCGATCGCCATCTCGATGTGCCCGTACTCGCCGCCGATCACCTGGGTGAGGAACGGGATGCCGTGGATGGTGACGTCCGGCGGCTGCGTCAGGTCGGTCTGCGCGGCGACCTCCTGGGCGATCCTGTCCTCGGCGATCCGCACACCGATCCGGTCGGCGGCGACCACGCCGATGACCACGAGGACCAGCAGCACCACGAGTACTTTCCGCATGTCTCTCCTCCGCCCGACGGCATGCGATCGCCACACCTTATTGCGCGCACGGACCACAACGGGTCAGACCGGAGAATGACCTCGAAGTTCGGAAAATCACTCCATTGTGATATCAACCACCCGCGAACGGCGGCAGAACCTCCACGACGCCGCCCTCCGGCAGCTCCACCGACTCGTGCGGGCGGGTGCCCACCGGATCCCCGTCGATGAGGAACGAACTGCGTCCCACGACCCGCTCGAACTCGTTCCCGCGCCCGTCCCGCGAGGTCGCGACCGTGATCGCCTCGGCCAGCGTGCCCGCGTCGTACGGCTCCTCGTGCGTACCCGCCGCCGCCTTCGCGGCGGCCCAGTACCGCATCGTCCCCTTGGCCATCTCCCCAGACTCCCATTCACGCCACGTGACCGTCCCGACCTGGCCACTCCATTGTCCGCCGAACCCACTCCGTTATGCTCAGGGGGAGGGATCCGGGCGACGAGGCCATGGAGTTCATCCGAAAACCCCTTCATGGCCGCCTCGTCCTTGAGCCGACGGCCATGGCCGGGCTTGGGGGTGGGCCGCCTGGATCCTACGTCTTTGTGGACGGGAGGCGGCAGTTGAGCAACTTGCTCTTGCTGACCAACGCTTTGGAGCCCTCGGACGAGGTTCTGCCCGCGCTCGGGCTTCTGCTGCACTCGGTGCGCGTCGCCCCGGCGGAGGCGTCCGCCCTCATCGACGCCCCGCCCGCCGACATCGTGCTGGTGGACGCGCGCCGGGACCTGGCGCAGGCCAAGAGCCTGTGCCGGCTGCTGCGCACCACCGGGCTCGACTGCCCGCTGCTCGCCATCGTGACCGAGGGCGGGCTCGCGGCCCTCAGCCCCGAATGGGGCCTGGACGACATGCTGCTCCAGGCCGCGGGGCCCGCCGAGGTCGAGGCCCGGCTGCGGCTCGCGGTGGGACGCGCCGCCGTCGCCGACGCCGAGGAGGTCCCCGGCGAGATCCGCAGCGGCGACCTCACGATCGACGAGGCCACCTACACCGCCCGCCTTCGCGGACGGGTGCTCGACCTCACCTTCAAAGAGTTCGAGCTGCTGAAGTACCTCGCCCAGCACCCGGGCCGGGTCTTCACCCGCGCCCAGCTGCTGCAGGAGGTCTGGGGCTACGACTACTTCGGCGGCACCCGCACCGTGGACGTTCACGTCCGCCGCCTGCGCGCCAAGCTGGGCGCCGAGTACGAGTCCCTCATAGGAACCGTCCGGAACGTCGGCTACCGCTTCGTCCCCGACCACCGTCCCGGCGGCGACGCCGAAGAGAAGACCCCCGCGCCGGCGTGATCAGCCGAAGCGGCCGGTGATGTAGTCCTCGGTGGCTTTCTGCTCCGGGTTGGTGAAGATCTTGCTGGTCTCATCGATTTCAATGAGCTTGCCGGGCTTGCCGGTTCCGGCGATGGTGAAGAACGCGGTGCGGTCGCTGACGCGGGCGGCCTGCTGCATGTTGTGCGTGACGATGACGATCGTGAACTGCGTCTTCAGCTTGTCGATCAGGTCCTCGATGGCGAGGGTGGAGATGGGGTCGAGCGCCGAGCACGGCTCGTCCATCAGGAGGACCTGGGGCTGGACGGCGATGGCGCGGGCGATGCAGAGCCGCTGCTGCTGGCCGCCGGACAGGCCCGCACCGGGCTTGCTCAGCCGGTCCTTGACCTCGTTCCACAGGTTGGCGCCCTGCAGCGACTCCTCGACGACGTCGTCCAGCCGGCTCTTGCGGCGCACGCCGTTCAGCTTCAGGCCCGCCGCCACGTTGTCGTAGATGGACATCGTGGGGAACGGGTTGGGCCGCTGGAAGACCATCCCGACGACGCGCCGCACGGCGACGGGGTCGACGGACGAGTCGTACAGGTCCTCGTCGTCCAGCATGACCTTGCCCTCGACACGGGCGCCCGGAATGACCTCGTGCATCCGGTTGAGCGTCCGCAGGAACGTGGACTTGCCGCAGCCGGACGGCCCGATGAAGGCCGTCACCGAGCGCGGCTCGACCGTCATCGAGATGTCCTCGATGGCGTGGACGCCGCCGTAGTAGGCGTGCAGCCCGGAGACCTCGATCCGCTTGGCCATGGGGTGGTGATCCTCTCTGTGGTTCAAGAGCGCGTGGGGGTCAGGGGCGCGTGGGGCGGGGCGCGTGGGTCAGGAGCGCGTGGGCGAGGTGCGGCGGGCGACGAACCGGGCGGCCAGGTTGAGCAGCATGATGATCCCGATCAGGACGAGGGCGCCCGTCCAGGCCCGGTCGATCGAGTTCTGGTTGGGGTCGGCGGCCTGCTCCCAGATGAAGGTCGGCAGCGACGCCTGCGGTCCGTTGAACGGGTCGTTGTTGATCGCCTTGGTGAAGAAGATGGTGAGCAGCAGCGGCGCGGTCTCCCCCATCACGCGGGCGACGGCCAGCATCACGCCGGTCACGATCCCGGTCAGCGCGGTCGGCAGGACGACGAACAGGACCGTCCGCCAGCGGGGCACGCCGAGCGCGTAGGACGCCTCGCGCAGGTCGTTCGGGACGAGCTTGAGCATCTCCTCGGTGGCCCGCACCACGGTCGGGATCATCAGGATCGTCAGGGACAGCGCCCCGGCGAACCCGGAGAACTCGAACCCGAACGTCAGCAGCCACAGCGCCAGGACGAACAGGCCGGCGACGATCGACGGGATGCCCATCATGACGTCCACCGTGAAGCTGATGATCTTGCCGAGCCGGCCGTTGCCGGCGTACTCCACCAGGTAGATCCCGGTCAGGATGGCGATCGGGACGGCGATCAGGCTGGTGATCGCGACCTGCTGGAGGGTGCCGATGATGGCGTGGTAGGCGCCGCCGCCCGGGTCGCTGCCGCTGACCGCGTTCATCGAGAACTGGAAGAACGTGAGGTCGAGCCGCTTCAGGCCGTTCACGACGACCGTCCACAGCACCGACACCAGCGGGATGACCGCCAGCGCGAACGCCAGATAGACCAGCCCCTGAACGGACCGGTCCTTGATCTTCCGCCCGAGCGAGATCGACGACAGGCTCGAGCCGCCGCCGCTGCGCTTGCCGGTGGTCAGGGTGGTCACACGAATTCCTTCCGGCGGGCGACGACGGCGCGGGCGGCCATGTTGACGACCAGGGTGATCACGAAGAGGACCAGGCCGGACGCGATGAGCGCGCCGCGGCCGGTGACCGACGCCTCGGCGAAGCTGTTGGCGATGTTGGCGGCGAACGTGGAGCCGCCGTTCTCCAGGAGCTGCCAGTTGATCCCGGGCACGAACGTCAGCACCATCGCGACCGCGATCGTCTCGCCCATCGCGCGGCCGAGCCCGAGCATCGAGGCGCCGATCATGCCGGACCGCCCGTACGGCAGCACCGACATCCGGATCATCTCCCAGCGGGTGGCGCCGAGCGCCAGCGCGGCCTCCACGTTGGGCCGCGGGACCTGCAGGAACACCTCCCGGGAGATGGACGAGATGATCGGCAGGATCATGATGGCCAGCACCACCGACGCGGTGAAGATCGAGTTCTTGCCGGGGCTGCCGGCGAACAGCGGGATCCAGCCGAGCACCGCGTTGAGGAACCGGCTGACGTCGTCCATGTGCTGGGCCAGGAACACCAGGCCCCAGAGCCCGTACACGATGCTGGGGACGGCGGCGAGCAGGTCGACGACGTAGCCGAGCCCGGACGCGAGCCGCCGCGGCGAGTAGAACGAGATGAACAGCGCGATGCCGATCGCGATGGGCGTCGCGATGAGCATCGCCAGCAGCGAGGAGATCGCCGTTCCGAACGCCAACTGCGCGATGCCGAACTTCGGCGGGTCCGCGTTGGGGTTCCACTCTTCGCTGGTGAGGAAGCTCGCCTCGTTCTCCTGCAGAGCTGGGATCGCCTTCCAGACGAGGAACGCCGCGATCGCGGCGACGAGCGCCAGCACGGTGATGCCCGAGCCCCGGGCCGCGCCGGCGAAGATCCTGTCACCGGCGCGTCCGGTGCTCATCGCGGTGCCGGTGGCGCGGTGCCGAGCGCCGGCCCGCGCCTCGACGCCGGTCTCGCTGGTCATGGGGGTGCCTCCTTCGATCACGTCGGCCGAACCCAGGCCGGCCCCGCGGCCGGGACCCCGGGTGAGGGGGCCGTCGGCGGCGGGGCTGCGGCTGGAGTCGTCCGCTGTCAGGACAGGGCCTTCACGGATGCCTGGACCTTGGTCAGCACGCTCTGCGGGATCGGCGCGTAACCGTGCTCGGTGAGGATCTTCTGACCGTCCGCGCTGGAGGTGTAGGTCAGGAAGGACTTGACGAACGCGGCCTGCTCGGCCGGCAGCCCCTTCTCACACGCGATCTCGTACGTGACCAGGACGATCGGGTAGGCGCCCGGCTCCTTGGTGGTGTAGTCGATCTCGAGTGCGACGTCGTTGCCGGTGCCCACGACCTTCGCCCCCGCGACGGCCTTGGACGCGCTCTCCGGCGACAGCGCGGTGAACTCGCCGGCGCCGTTCTTCACGTGCGCGGTCTGCAGCTTGTTGTTCGTCGCGTACGACATCTCGACGTAGGAGATGGCGCCCTCGGTGCTCTTCACCTGGCTGGTGACGCCGTCGGACTTCGGTGCGCCCTGCCCGGTGGAGTTCGGCCACTTCTTGGCGGCCTCCCACGTCCAGACGTCCGGCACGGTGGTGTTCAGGTAGTTCGTGAAGTTGTCGGTGGTGCCCGACTCGTCCGAACGGTAGACCGGCTTGATCGGCGAGGACGGGAGCGTCGCGCCCTCGTTCTCCTTCGCGATCGCCGGGTCATTCCACGTCTTGACCTTGCCGGAGAAGATCTTCGCGATCGTCTCGGGCGACAGCTTCAGCGCGTCCACGCCCGGGACGTTGTAGACCACGGCGACGGGGCCGACCACCATCGGCAGGTTCACCGCCTTGCCGCCCTCACACCGCTGCTGCGCCGCGGCGGCCTCCTCCTCGTCGAGTGCCGAGTCCGAGCCGGCGAACGCCACCTGCCCGTTCGTGAAGGCCTGGATGCCCGCCCCCGAGCCGGACGGGTTGTAGTTGAGGTTCGCGCCCGCGCACTCGGAGGCGTAGACCTTCGTCCACTCCTCCATGGCGTTCTTCTGCGCACTGGAGCCGGCCGCGTTGACGCTGGCCTTCGCGCAGTCGATGCTGGCGGACGGCGCGCTCCCCGTGCTCGCCGTCGTGTTGGCGTCGCTCCCGCAGGCGGTGAGGGCCAGTGCCCCCGCGACGACCACGCCGCCCAGGGCGGCAAGTCGGGAACCGTTCTTCACCGGAGGGTCTCCTCTTAGTTTCGTCGGCCGGGTCCCCGGGTCCGGTCCTGGCTCGTTGCCCAGGTGCCGGGGTCACCGTCGAATGCGACGCTAAGCAGGCGAAGTGACCAGCCACCCTGATCCAGGTGAACGGCGGATGAACGAGGATGACCAGCACCGCGAAGAATGTCCCGATTTGCCATGGACGTCGGGTTAACAGCGCAGCTCACAACGCAAAAGACCCGGTCGAGACAGGGTCATGCGCAGCGCGAACACTCCGCGGCACGAAGACAGGCTGGACGGAGACCGGGCTGGACGAAGCCGGGCTGGCCAGAAACCGGGCTGGCCAGAGACTGGGCTGAACGGAGACCCGGCCAGAGAGCGGGCTGAACCGAGACCGGGCTGAACCGAGACCCGGCTGGACGGGGACCGGGCTAGGCCGTCTCGTACATGACGTCCACGGCGTACCGCGTGAAACCGAGGGACTCGTACAGGCGGACGGCGGCGACGTTCGACTCGTCCACATAGAGCATGATCTGGTCGACGCCGGCGTCGCGCAGGTGGTGCAGGCCCGTCAGGGTCAGCGTGCGGCCGAGGCCGAGGCCCTGCGCGTCCGGGTCGACGCCCACGACGTAGACCTCGCCGAAGACCCCGTCGGCACCGCCGGGATGGATCTTGGTCCAGTGGAAGCCGGCCAGCCGCCCCTCCCGCTCGGCGAGGAAGAAGCCGGCCGGGTCGAACCAGGCCTCGGCCTCCCGGTCGCGGACGTCCTCGATCGTCCAGGCGCCCTGCTCGGGATGGTCGGCGAACGCGCGGGCGTTCACCTCCAGCCACGCCCGCTCGTCCCGGCCGGGCTCGAAGGTGCGCAGGGTGACGCCCGGGGCGACCCGCGCCTCCGGCAGCGGACCGGACGCCGGGCGCCGCATCTGGAACAGCGCGCGGACGCGCGCCATGCCCTCATCGGCCGCCAGCCCCGCCGCCGCGGGAAGATCGCCGTGCGCCCACACGCGGAGCGGCCCCCCGGCCTCCTCGCGCAGCGCACGCAGCAGCGCGCGCCCGTGCCCGCGGCGCCGGTGCCCCGGATGGACGACGAGTTCCCCCGCCGCCGGTTCCTCGTCGGTCGCCGGATCGAGATGCGCGTACGCGACGATTCCGCCGCCCGCTCCCCCGCCGCCCGCTCCCCGGTCGGCGATCGCCATCCCGGCGCGGCCGCCGCGAAGCGCGAGCATCGAGTGCTCCGACAGCGGCCCGACCCCGTCGGCGTCCGCCGCCGCCTCGGCCAGCGCCAGCACCTCGGCGATCTCACCGTCCCCCAGCGTCCCGCGCGCCCGCAGCTCACTCACGATCATCACCCTATGTGGCGTCGCCCAAGGGATGTCGCCCAGGAGGGTTTGTCCAGACGCTGTCGTCCGGACGGTGTTGTCCAGACGGTGGCGCCGGGAGGTGCGGACGGGCCGTGATGGTCGCCGCAGCCCCTGATCGATTTGTCACAGAAACGTCACCGCGCCGCCGGGAACCGTATGCCGGACGCACTTACCGTCCGCAGCATGACTCGACGACGCACCATCCTGGCGTGCGCAGCGGCGGGGCTGACGGTCATCGGCCTGACCGCGCAGCCCGCCGCCGCACGGCCCGCACCGACCGCGTCGGTTCGGCTGCTCGCGCTGAACGACTTCCACGGAAACCTCGAACCGCCGTCCGGCAGCTCCGGCAGGGCCATCGACGAGAACGGCGAAACCGTGCCCGCCGGCGGCGCCGCCTACGTCGCCGCCCACCTGAAGAAGCTGCGGAACCGCGACACCCTCACCGTCGCGCAGGGCGACCTGATCGGGGCCTCGCCGCTGCTGTCGGCCGCCTACCACGACGAGCCCACCGTGCAGTTCCTCGGCGACATCGGCGTCACGGCCTCCGCCGTCGGCAACCACGAGTTCGACGAGGGCTACGAGGAGCTGCTGCGCATCCAGAACGGCGGCTGCCACCCCGTCGACGGCTGCTCGCCCGAAGGCGAGTGGCGCGGCGCCGAGTTCGACTACCTCGCCGCGAACGTGCTGAAGAAGCACGAGTCCGGCGGGCACCGGCACTGGGACCGGCCGATCCTGAAGCCGTGGACGATCCGCCGCGTCAACGGCGTCCGGGTCGGCTTCATCGGCGTCGTCACCAAGACCACCCCGAGCATCGTCACCGCGGAGGGCATCAAGGGCCTGGAGTTCCAGGACGAGGTCGAGGCGGCGAACCGGGCCGCCCGCGCGCTGAAGCGCCGCCACGTCCGCGCGATCGTCCTGCTCGTCCACGAGGGCGACGAGGTGAACTCCGGGCAGCGGCCGGACGCGTGCGGCGTCGTTCCCGGCGCCGGGACGCGCATCGCCCAGGAGGCCGACCCCGAGATCGACGTCGTGCTGTCCGGGCACACCCACGAGCAGTACGTCTGCTCGGTCGAGGACCCGGCGGGCGACCCCCGCCTGTTCTCGTCCGGCTCCTCCTACGGCCGCGTGATCACCGAGGTGAACCTCAAGGTGAACCGCCGCACCGGCGACATCGTCCGCTCGTCCCTGCGCGGCGACAACCACGTCGTGACCCGCGACGTGCCGCCCGACCCGGCGACGGAACGGTTCGTCCAGACCTGGAAGGACCGCGTCTCCGAGATCGCCGACAAGCCCATCGGCGGCATCACCGCCGACCTCACCCGCGCGCCGTCCCCGTCGGGCGAGACCGCGCTGGGCGACGTCATCGCCGACGCGCAGCTCGCCGGGACCAAGGACCTCGGCGCGCAGGTCGCGCTGATGAACCCGGGCGGCATCCGCACCGACCTCACCTACGCGGCGAGCGGATCGGAGGGCGACGGCGTGGTCACCTACGGCGAGGCGTTCGCCGTCCAGCCGTTCAGCAACGTGATGGGCGTCGTGTCCCTGACGGGCGCGCAGATCGACGCGCTCCTCGAACAGCAGTGGACGGACGCCGGCGAGAAGATCCTCCAGCCGTCGGCCAACCTGCACTTCACCATCGACCGCTCCAGGCCCGTCGGTGACCGCGTCTCCGCGATCACCGTGGACGGAACGCCCATCGACCCGGCCACCGCCTACAAGGTCGCGGCGAACAACTTCCTCCTGGGCGGCGGTGACGGCTTCACCGTCTTCACCGAGGGCACCGGCCAGGTTCTGGGCCCGATCGACCTGGACACCTTCGTCGCCTACTTCAAGGCCCAGGGCACGATCTCTCCCCCGCCCCTGACCAGAATCACCGGCCAGTAACCCGTTCCGTCGACATGCGGGGGTGTGGCCCTTACGAGGCCGCCCGGCTTCACCAGGCCACACCCTCGCAGTTCAATACCGGATGCAGTTCAATGCCGGATGCACTTCCATGCCGGGTGGGGCCGAGCCCGGTGCGTCACGCTCCGAAGAGGTGGACCACGAAGTAGACGACGGCGGCCACCGCGGCGGCCATGGGCATGGTGAGGACCCAGGCGGTCATGATGTTCCCGGCCACGCCCCAGCGGACCGCGGAGAGCCGCTTGGTCGCGCCGACGCCCATGATGCAGGACGTGATCGTGTGCGTGGTGGAGATTGGAGCGTGCCAGATGTATGCGGTCGCGTACAGAATCATCGAGGCCGTCGACTCGGCGGCGAATCCCTTCGGCGGGTCCAGTTCGATCACCTTGCGGCCCAGCGTCCGCATGATCCGCCAGCCGCCCGCGTAGGTACCGAGGGACAGGGCCCCCGCACAGGAGACGATGACCCACAGCGGGACGCCCTTGCCGTCGGAGTGGCCGGTGGTGACCAGGGCCAGGACGATGATGCCCATCGTCTTCTGCGCGTCCTGGAGGCCGTGCCCCAGCGCCATCGACGCGGCCGACAGCGACTGCGCGATCCGGAACCGGCGGGCGACCCGGCCCGGGTTGGCGCGGCGGAAGATCCACAGGATGGCGACCATCACCAGGTAGGCCAGCCCGAACCCGGCGACCGGCGAGATCACCATCGGGATGGCGACCTTCTCCATGACGGTGGACCAGCTCACCGACGACGCCGACGCGACCCCGGCGCCGACCACGCCGCCGATCAGCGCGTGCGAGGACGACGAGGGCAGCCCGAAATACCAGGTGATCATGTTCCAGGTGATCGCGCCCAGCACGCCGGCCGCGACGACCGTCAGGCCGTGCAGCCCGGTCGGCGGGGTGATCACCTCGCTGACGGTCTTGGCGACCTCGACGCCGAGCAGCGCACCGATCAGGTTCATCACGGCCGCCATCAGCAGCGCCGCCCGCGGTGTCAGCGCCCGGGTGGACACCGACGTCGCGATGGCGTTGGCGGCGTCGTGGAAACCGTTGGTGTAGTCGAAGACCAGCGCGATGATCACGACGAGGATGAGGACGGCGGTCTGCGCGTCCTGGCGCAGGCCCAGCGCCCCGGAGATCACCACCGCGAGAAGGCCCAGCGCCAGGAAGGGCCAGAACCTCGCCGGGCCGCGGCGGACCTGCTCGGCGAGCGTCGGATCGGCCCCGGGGGGCTCGTCCTTGCTCAGGATCGCCCCGACGGTCCCGCCCACGGCGGATTCGGCGGGGCGGCCAGACTCCGGTTCGCCCTGCGCGCTCATGATTCCTTGACCGAGATCGTCTCGACCGTGTTGGCGACGTGCTCGAACGCGTCCGCCGCGTCCTCCAGCCGGTCGATGACCTGCTTCAGTTTCAGGACCGTGAGGGTGTCGTAGTCGCCGCTGAACAGCTGCGCCAGCAGCTTGCGGTAGACCTGGTCGCCCTGGTTCTCAAGCCTGTTGATCTCGATCCAGTACTCGTTGAGCTCCTTCATCGAACGCAGCCGCGGCATCGCCTCGGCGGTCAGCTCCGCTGCGCGTTCCAGCACCTCCACCATGGCGACGATGCCTTTGGGAAACTCGTCGATCTTGTAGAGGACGACGAGGTCCGCCGCCTCTTCCATCTCGTCCATCACGTCGTCGATCGTCGAGGCCAGCCGGTAGATGTCCTCGCGGTCGAAGGGCGTGATGAAGGTTTCGTTCAGCCGCCGCATGATCGCGTGAGTGCATTCGTCGCCCGCATGTTCGCAGGCGCGCATCTTCTCCGCGATCGCTGCGCGGTCCGCGCCGTCGCTGATGAGTTCCACGAGGAGCCTGGCACCAGTGACCAGGTTGTTCGCCGAGTCGGCGAACATGTCGTAGAAGCTGTCCTCACGTGGCGTGAGACGCAAGCGCACGTCGTTCTCCTGAAGTGCCGGAACAGTCCGCAGAGGATCGTAGGCGCAACCAGCCGTAAAAAGAACCTTTGCCCCAGCTTCGGCTGGTGTCCGCCATCCTCTCACCTACAAGATTGCCCTACACCACCAGGTACATACCTCTTGTGCATCCTCATGTGCACTGGGCCACCGGCCCGTCGGCCCGGACGGGACCGTCACCTGGAGGACGATGCGAGGTCACGGGTGAGATTCGTTACAGTGGCCGGCGCGGCAACCCACTACGGGCGGTGCGAAAAGACGAACCGGGGACGCCCCAATCGGGGCGCCCCCGGTGCAACTGCGGGCTTCGGCTCGGCCGGTCCGGGGGTTGCCCCGGACCGCCTAATCCTGCGGCGTCAGCTCGCGACGACCGGCTACGTCGGACCGTACGCCGAGCACCATGTCGATTTCCGCGATGGTGAGCGGCCGTTCCGCCGCCGCCACCGCACTGAGCATCTCGGCATAGAGTTCGATCTCGTCCAGCGCAACACGGTCGTGGACGCGCAGATCAAGGTTCTGGCGCACCGCGTCCACCTCCGTCCGTTCGTTCCCCCACACCCAAGTCGAGGCTACGCGGCCGACCCCGACGGGCACATGACCCAAGCGGGCCATTCGCGGGTCACTCTGACCCTGTCAATCCGGGGGGATCCCCCCGCAGTCCCCCTGGCGGTTCCCGTCCGATCCGGGTCCCGTCTGATCTGGTGGATTCCAGATCGGGCGACCACCGTCCATCCCGGAGGAGACGTCCAGACCTCCGGCGACTGCCCCTAGCCTTCCCAGGTGATCGCCGTCTGACGCCTGAGTCCGGTTCACATCCGGTTCGCCGGGGGCGGCGGGGGCGCCCGGGCGGGGCGGGCCGGCGGCGGGTCAGCCGCCGGGACGGAAGTCGCCGAGCATCTGCTCCAGCGGCGTCTCGGGCAGGTCACGGGCCGTCAGCCGGGCCACGGTCGCGGCGTTGACGTCGGCGCCCGCGAGCCGGGCCGCCTGCCGCGCCACCGTCTGCTCGAACAGCGCCCGGACGGTCCGGGCGTAGGCGAACTGCGGGTCGTCGCGCAGCCGCTCGAACCGGCTCAGCAGCTCGACGCGCAGCTCCTCGTCCAGCATGTACAGGTCACGCTCGGCGTAGCTCTGGAAGAGCCGGACCATGTCGCGGTCGCCCATCCCGGTGAACTCCATGACGCGGCCGAACTCCGCGCGGAACGCGGGGTTGCCCGCGAGGAAGCCCTCCATCTCGGCCGCCGGGCTGGAGCACACGACCATGAACCGGGCGCCGTTCTGGTTCATGCGGCGGAGCAGCTCGCCCACCACGGCCGGGCTGCGGTCGAGCCGGTGCGCCTCCTGGACGAGCAGCACCCCGCCGAGCGCCTGGTCGACCATGCCCGCGACGCGGCGCTCGGTGTCGAGCCGGTCGCGTCCCGCGAGGTGGACCGGACGGCAGGCCACCACATGCCCGGAGTTCAGCAGCCCGAGCGCCGCGTAGATGCCGCCGACGAGGCCCGCCACGGTCGTCTTCCCGGTCCCGGGCGGACCCACGAAGATCAGGTGGCGGGTGTCGCCGGCGCCCACCCCGTACCGGGCCCGGTCGGCCGCGAGCCCCGCCTCGTCGGCGAGCTCGTGCACGGCCGCCTTGACGTCGTCCAGCCCGGTGAGCTGGTCGAGCTGCCGCAGGTAGCCGTCGGTGTCGCCGGGCGGGCGCAGCGCCGGCTCGATGCCCTCCGCGACGCCCGCGAGGTCGTCCGGGGTCAGCACGAGCCGGTCGTGCGACGCCCCGGCCCGCTCCATGTTCCGCTGGGCCGCCTGGTCCAGGTACGCCTCGACGAGACGCGCGTTCACCAGGTCGCCCGGCCCGCGGAGCCGGTTCAAATCCTCGCGGACGACCTCCAGCGCCGACGCGCCGATGGTGACGCGCCGCTCGTCGGCCAGCAGGTGCAGCAGCGTCAGGCGGTTGTCGAGGTCGCTGAAGTCGGGCAGCCGGTGCACGCGGAACGCCTGGACGAGCTTCGGATGCTCCTGCAGAAGGCGCTTGTAGGCGTGCGGTTCGCACGTGGCGATCACGGGCGTCGTGTTCACCGGGTCGCGGCGGGCCCGGCGGACCGCGCCGACGACCGCCGCCGGGTCGGGTGCACCGTCGATCGCCGCGTCCAGCCGCTCGAAGAGGATCACCGGGCCCGGCTGCGAGAGGATCTGCCCGATCCGCTCGGCGGGCGCGTCCCGCACGTCCTCGGCGTCGTGCGCGCGGATCGACCCGTCACCGAGGCCGGCGTTCGCGAGCGTCAGCGCGACCATCCTGGCCAGCCGGCGCTGCCCCGAGTGCGGGCCGCCGACCAGGAGCACGCCCGGCAGCCCCGACCTGATCGAGCTCGGCGCGCCGTCCACCCTCGTCTGCTCGACGTCCTGGCCCGCGGGCGCGTTCCATTCCTGGGCCTGCGTGCGAAGGTCCGCCAGGAACGGGCTCGCGTCATGGTCGCCGTACACGAAGCCGAAGCCGAACCGCTCCAGGACACGGCGCTCACTGCGGTCCTGCGGGGGCGGGATCTCGTGGACGGGCTGCTCCGGCGAAGGCGTGTCGTCCAGGAAGTCGAAGTCGCCGACCATCGTCTTGGACATGACCTTCGTCCCCGGTCCGCCTCCCGGGACGGGCGGCGGCGGTGCGGCCGGGTCGTCGTCGAGGTCGCCGGGCCCCAGGACGCGCGTGCCGGGCGGCCCCTGCTGGGCAGGGGGCTGCTGCATGGGCGGGCCGGACGTGCCCTGCGGCGCCCCGGCCTGGTCCTCCACCCGCGTGGCGTACGGGTCGAACGCGGCGGGCGCCGCGGGCTGCTGGTGCGGCTGCGCCGGTTGCGGTTGAGCCGCCTGCGGTTGGGCCGGTTGCTGTGCCTGCTGCTGTGCCTGCTGCGGCGCCGGAGGCTGGACGGAGCTCGGCGGTCCTTGCTGGACGGGGCCAGGCGCCGGCCCCTGCTGCGGAGGAGCGGCGCCCGCCGGCTGGTACCCGAGCTGCGTGTACGGCGGCACGAAGTTCTCGTCCTGCCGCTCCTCCTCCGGAGGGGAGAAACCGCCGAGCTGCTGAGCCGGTGCGGCCTGCTGCTCCGGTGCGGCAGGCGGCGGCGTGGCCTGTTCCTGCGCCGCGTAGGGCATCTGGCCTTGGCCGGGACCCTGGGGCGGCTGAGACGCGCCCTGCATCGGCGCAGGGCTCTGCATGGGAGCCGGGCTCTGCATCGGCGCGGGGCTCTGCATCGGCGCGGGTGGTGCCGCGCCGGGACGCTGGAACCCGAGTTCGGTGTAGGGAGGCGCGACGTTCCCCTCGTCCCTGCCTCCCTCCTCGGCGGGCGGCGTGCCCGCCGACGGCGGCTCGGGAGCGGCGAACGCGGCCTGCTGCCCCTGGCCGGGACCCTGCGCGGGCATCTGGTCGTGCGCCGGCCCGGCCGGACCCGACGGGTTCTCCCAACCCTGCTGGGCGGGCGGCTGGACGAACGGACGGTCGGGCTCGGACGGCCTCCCCGGCGGCTGCGGAGGAGTGCCCGGGGCGAGACCGGGCTGGCTCTGCATGCCGAACGGGGACGGTTGCGAGGGCGCCGGGTTCGGCGGCGGCGTGGGAGCCGCCACCGCGGCCGTCGCGCGGGCGCGGTTGCGGCCGATGATCCCAGCGATGATCGCGGTCGGGACGGGGAACCCGCGGGGACGCGCGGGCATCCCGCCGAGCCGGCACCAGGCCAGGTCGACCTCGTACATCGCGGCCAGCAGCGACTCCGCGCCCGGACCGGACCCGGTCGCGGACCGCAGCGGCTCCGGGAGGCGCATGTCCTGCGGCCACAGCCGGCGCAGCGGGTGGCCCTTCTGCTCCGACACCGCCTGCACCGTGTAACGGATCTCTGGGTCCAGCCAGGGGACGATGGTTCCCACCATGTCCTTGCGGACGACGTCCAGGTCGGCGGCGAGCAACGCGGCGGCCACCAGGCGCGGCTCGACATAGGCCGGGTCGACGGGGTCGCCGGCGAGGTCGGCTATCAGCTCGCTGAGCGTGTAGAAGGCGTGGCGGAAGTTGTCCCCCGGCGAACTCTCGTTCCTCAGCGACGGAACCAGGTTCGCCGGGCAGCGGGTGAGCCACTGCTGGACGATCGCCTGGTCCCCGTACGGCAGAGCCCCGTAGTCGACGGTCGGGTTGGCGAGCGTGGGGCCGAGGATGGCGAGCAGCGCGTCCGCCCGGATCTGGTACCGGACGTCTTCGCGCAGCGCGCTGGCGACGGCCCACATCGTCCGGAGGATGACGACCGCGGCGTCCACACGGCTCGCCCGCAGGCGCTCCGCGTAGAGCCCGGCCAGCGTCTCCAGGGCGGGCGGGGTGAGCCAGCGCGGGCCGTCCACCTCCGGGAGCGGCTTGGCGCGGTACGGCTTCCAGAGGTCGAGCATCTGCGCGTCCAGCCGCGCGTCGAACGCGGGCGCGGACGCGCACCACAGCATCACGCCCCACGCGACGACCACGGTGGACGGCGCGCCGCTGGAGAACTCCGGCCACCAGTGCGGGTACTCCGGCGCGGGCAGCGCCGCGGCGGACTCGACCGTCGACCGGACCCGCGAGGTCACGTCCGTCGCGAACCCGTGCCCGACGAACGGCAGCCCCGCAGGCGGGTCGTAGGAGAAGTCGGGCCCGGCCGGGATGACGTGCGGCGGCAGGTTGGGCGCCTGCCCCGGCGCCTGCTGCGCGGGCCTGGCCGCCATCCGGACGGCGGGCGTCCGGGGCGGCGGGCACAGGTACCACTGGCCGTCGGACGGATGCAGCCGGTACCAGCGCGCCCACGCTCCGAACAGCCACCATGTGCCGTCGGGCAGGACGAGCATGCGCCCGCCGATCGCGTGATGGCGCTGCTGAGGAGGCGTCGACGGCCACCATGCGGCGGCCACCATCGCCCTCGTGTCCCGCTCTGCCTCCGCGAACGGATCCTGCCCCATCTGGGGGCTGGGCGGCGGAGCACTGCCATAGCCCGGTCCCCACACCACGATGGTCATGGTAGTCAGGAGAAGTCGGTCGGGGTGCCCCTCACCGGCCCATTCGCCGCATAATCGCAGGTCAGCGAAATATCATTTCGACCTGAACGCTCACCGGAAGGTCGCCGAACGGTCGCCGAACGACCGGATGGCGACCGCACGACGACCGCCTGAGGACCGCCTGACCACCGCTTGACCACCGCCTGCGGTCACTGCCATTCGGCGGTGCGGTGCCGCCGCGCCTTGGTCACGTACACCTCGGGGGTGTGCTCCAGGACGAGCCGGTCATCGTCGGTCAACTCCCGGACGATCTTGCCCGGCGTCCCGGCGACGAGGACGCCGGAGGGGATCTTCTTGCCGGGCGGCACCAGCGCGCCCGCCGCGATCAGCGTCCCGGAGCCGATCCGGGCGCCGTTCAGCACGATCGCGCCGATCCCGATGAGCGAACCGGTCTCGACGTGCGCGCCGTGCACCATCGCCTTGTGGCCGAGGCTGACCCGGTCCTCCAGGACGGCGGGCATTCCCGGGTCGGAGTGCATGCAGCAGAGGTCCTGGACGTTGCACTCGTCGCCGACGACGATCTCCTCGTCGTCGCCGCGCAGCACCGAGCCGTACCAGACGCTGGACGCGCGGCCCAGCGTCACCCGCCCGACGACGACCGCGCCCGGCGCGACCCACGCCTCGGGGTCGATCTTCGGCCGGTCCTCACCCAATGATCCCAGGTAGCTCATGCGGCCGATGCTAGGACGCGTCCCGTACCGCCCCGGACGGCACCCCCGGCGGGCTGAGGGCGGGCTGAGGGCGGGCTCAGGGTGGGCTCAAGGCAGGCCTAGGGCGGGCTCAGGACGGGCTCAGGGCGGGCTCAGGACGGGCGGATCCGGAACCGATCCCCGCGACACGGGCTCCCCAACGCGCGAAGTTTGCGCAGATTAGGTAGCTTGTCGGGCCTACCCGGATGAAGAAACGGCAGCGAGAAGTGCGTTCCGGTTGCGCGAATGGGGTGGACCGGACAAGAGTCGTCCTGACGTTTCCACATGTGGGCCCGCTCAACGGCGGGTGAGGATGTTATCGCAACCGACCCTGACGGGGTGATGACCCCCGCCAACGACCCCCCAAGGCATCATGAGCAACGAAGCCGAAATCCTGCCGAATCTCCTCCAAGAAGAGTCCTTCGAGATCGTCATGCGCGGCTACAACCGCCGCCAGGTCGACGATTTCATCGCCCGCGCCCAGCAGAAGCACCGCGAACTGGAGGCGCGGCTCGCCCGCGCCCAGGACGACGGCGAGCGCCTCCGCCGCGACATGGCCGAGCTCCGCGAGGCGCGCAAGCCCACCGGCGACGACCTGAGCGACCGGCTCCGGCAGATCATCAACCTCGCCGAGGACGAGGCCCAGGACAAGGTCTCCCAGGCCGAGGCCAAGGGCGCCGAGATCCGCGAGGACGCCGAGCACGAGTCCAAGCGGATCATCGACGACGCCCGCTCGCACGCCGACAAGAACCTCGCCCAGGCGCAGGAGAAGGCCGAGAACGTTCTCGCCTCCGCCAAACAGGAGTCCGAGAGCGTCCTGTCGGCCGCCAAGCAGGAAGCCGAGCAGACGGTGAGCAGCGCGCGGCTTGAGGCCGAGCGCACCCTCACCGCGTCCGAACGCCGCGCCAGCGTGATCAACGAGGGCGCGACACAGCGGCTGACCTCGCTGACCAAGAACCACACCCAGGCCCTGCAGCGCCTCACCGAGATCAGCGAGACGCTGCACCGGCTGCTGACCGCCGAGAACGAGGCGGGCCCGCTGGAGAAGATGGTCGAGGACGCCGTCCGGCAGAGTGCGCCGCGCAAGCAGCAGTCCGCCCCGTCCCAGGCCGCATCCACCCAGTCCTCGCCCACCCAGCCCTCCTCGCCGTCCGGGCCGCCGTCCGGGCCCGGCGCGAAGCCGATACCGGCCGCGCCCAAGCCGGCCACGTCCGCCGGCGCACCGCAGGGCGCGCCGTCCATGAAGAAGCCCACGCCGGCGACCCCGGCCGCCGACGCCCCCGCGCCGCCGGCTCCGCCGCAGCCCAAGCCCGCACGCCCGGCCGAGGAGCCGGGCGGCCCCGCACAGTCCGGCCCGGCGCAGTCCGGTCCCGCGCAGCCCAGCGGTCCCGCGCAGTCCGGCGGTCCCGGGCAGTCCGGGGGGCCGGGGCAGTCCGGCGGCCCGGCCGTCCCGCCGCAGCAGCCGCGCGGCCCCATCGAGCTGTAGCCCACCCGGCTCCGGAAACGTCAGGCGGGTTCCGCGGTGTGCCCGGCCCTCACCCGGCCGGGCACACCGCCTCGCTCTTCACCACCACCCGCCCTTAACTGCCGGCCCCTTACCTGCTCGCCCTCAACTGCCGGCCCTTCAACTGCTCGCCCTTTATAAGATCTTGGGGTGAGCAAGAAGACCCCAAGGACGCACACGCGCCGCGGAACCGCCCGCCCGATCCGGCTCCTCGGAGACCCGGTCCTGCGCACCGAATGCGACCCCGTCCGGACGTTCGACGCCTCGCTGGAACGCCTCGTCGACGACATGTTCGTCACCATGTACGAGGAGGACGGCGCCGGGGTCGCCGCCAACCAGGTGGGAGTCGGCCTGCGGGTCTTCGTGTACGACGTCAACGACGACAAGGACCGGCGGCACATCGGGCACGTCGTCAACCCGAGGCTCGTGGCCGCCGACGGTGAGATCCTGGTCGAGCCGGAAGGCTGCCTGTCCGTCCCCGGCCTGCGCTTCGAGACGCCCCGCCACGCGCGCGCCGTCGTCGAGGGCGTCGACGTGAAAGGCGAACCCGTCCGCGTCGAGGGCACCGGCTACTTCGCCCGCTGCCTCCAGCACGAGTGCGGACATCTGGACGGCGGCGTCTACATCGACGTCCTGTCCGGCGACGCGCGCCGCGAGGCCATGCGCGCCATCCGCGACCTCAGCCGGTAGGCGACGCGGCGCGTCCACGACGCGGCCTGTCCCACGGAGGGCCCCGCCCCACGGAGGGCCCCGCCCCACGGAGGGCCAGGCTTCCCACCAGGCACAATGACGAAGACGCACTCATCCGATCCTCTGCTCGCATTCAGGGGACATTCAGGTTGAGATGGGAACCTCTGCGGTGATTGTGGAGGGGGACTGTGCCATTGGTTGATCGAACGGTTGATCGGACGGCGAACGGCGGCGCGAAGACGGCGGAGGCGACGCTGCTCGTCGTCGAGGACGAACCGAACATCCTGGAACTGCTCGCCGGAAGCCTGCGCTTCACCGGTTTCGACGTGGTCACCGCGACCAACGGCGCCGACGCCGTCCAGTCGGCGCGGCGGCACCGCCCAGACCTGATCGTCCTGGACGTGATGCTGCCCGACATCGACGGGTTCGACGTGGCGCGGCGGCTGCGGTCCGGCGGCGACCACACCCCCGTGCTGTTCCTGACCGCGCGGGACGCCGTGCAGGACCGGATCAAAGGGCTGACGATCGGCGGCGACGACTACGTCACCAAGCCGTTCAGCCTGGAGGAGGTCATCGCCCGCATCCGGGCGGTGCTGCGGCGGTTCCGCGGCGGGGTGACCGAGCCGACGCCGCGGATGGTGTTCGCCGACGTCGAACTCGACGAGGACAGCCACGAGGTGTGGCGGGGCGGACGCGCGATCCAGCTGTCGCCGACCGAGTTCAAGCTGCTGCGCTACTTCATGGCCAACGCGGGACGGGTCGTGTCGAAGGCGCAGATCCTCGACCACGTGTGGAACTACGACTTCCGGGGCGACGCGGGAATCGTCGAGTCGTACGTGTCGGCGCTGCGCCGCAAGGTCGACAACGCCGAACCGCGCCTCATCCACACGCTGCGCGGTGTGGGGTACGTCCTGCGTGAGCCGGCGAGACCGGGCTGATGGCCGCCCGGGTTCCGGCGTCCGCCACCGGCGCTCTTCCACCCGCGGCGCCGCCCGAGCCGCCGAGCGCCCCCGACGGGAAGGCGCCCGGGTTGACGCGGCGCGGCCTGGCGCACCTGTGGGGGCGGACGTCGCTGCGCGTCAAGCTGGTCGCCGGGATGCTCGTCCTCGCCACCCTCGGGATGACGGTGATGGGCGCGGCGGGCGCGTCGGTGCTGCGGCAGTACCTGGTGGGACGTGCCGACGATCAGCTCCGCGGTTCCGTCGGCCGGACGATCGACCAGGTCATCCCGCATCTGGAGCGCGGGCAGACCCGGTTCACCGTCCGCCTGCCGAGCGAGATCTACGGGCAGATCCGCGTCAACGACGGCCGTACGGTCGGGCAGAACCCGGCGTGGAGCGATCCGGGCCATCCGCGTCTCCCCGAGGACCTGTCAGGGTGGATCGACCGGCCGTTCACCGTCTCCGGGACGGGCGGCTCAACCTCGTCATGGCGGATCCTGGCCGAGCCGATCCCGGGCAGCGACGGCGCGATCCTCGTGCTGGCGTTCAGCCTGGACGAGGTCGACCGGACCGTCCGCCGGCTGATGGCGATCGACGCGATCGTGGGCCTGGTGGTGCTGGCCGGCCTGGTCGGTCTCGGCGTGTGGGTCGTCCGGGCGAGCCTGCGTCCGCTCGCCGCGGTCGAGGAGACCGCGGGCGCGATCGCCGCGGGCGACCTGTCCCGCCGCGTCCCGCAGGCCGATCCTCGCACCGAGATGGGACGGCTCGGCCGGTCGCTGAACGCGATGCTCGCGCAGATCGAGACGGCGTTCCGGGCCCGCGCCGAGTCCGAGGCGGCGGCACGCCGGTCGGAGCGGACGGCGCTGCGCTCGGAGGAGCGGATGCGGCGGTTCATCGCCGACGCCAGCCACGAGCTGCGCACCCCGCTGACCGCGATCCGCGGGTTCGCCGAGTTCTACCGGCAGGGCGCGGCCCGCAGCCCCGAGGAACTCGACCGGCTGATAGGCCGCATCGAGGAGACCGCGTCCCGGATGGGCCTGCTCGTGGAGGACCTGCTGCTCCTCGCCCGGCTTGACCGGCAGCGTCCGATCGAACGGCGTCCGGTGGACCTGCTCGCCGTCGCCGCCGACTCTGTCCAGGAGGCCAGGGTTCTCGCACCCGAGCGCACGATCAACCTCTCGGTCGAGGGAGGCTTGGCGTACCAGGTGCGGGGGGACGAGCCGCGGCTGCGCCAGGTGCTCGGAAACCTGCTGACGAACGCGATCGTGCACACCCCGGAGGCCACACCGGTCGAGGTGCGCCTCACGCCGGGCACTCTGCGAGACGCCCCCGCCGCGGTCGTCGAGGTCGCCGACCGGGGCCCCGGCCTCTCACCGGAGCAGTCGGATCGGGTCTTCGAGCGCTTCTACCGCGCCGACGAGGCCCGGTCGCGGGAGGGCGGCGGCGCGGGGCTCGGCCTCGCCATCGTCGCGGCACTGGTGGCGGCCCACGAGGGCTTGGTGGAAGCGGACTCCACACCGGACGAAGGCGCCACATTCAGGGTCGTCCTGCCCTTGGACGAAGACTGACCACGGACTGACTGACCAAGGACTGACTGACCACCGGCGAAGACCGACCACCGGCGAGAAGCACCCACCGGCGAGAAGCGGCCACGACCGAACCGACCGGACGAGCCGACCACGGACGAAGACCGAAAGTCGCATTCAGGCAACTTTCAGGTAAATGCGCTTAGGTGAACTTACAGGGCGCGCCCCGGTCTCGACGGAGAGCGGGAGTCCGCGCCCTGGCCAGCTTCGGCACCGTGCTTGACGGGCCGCCCACGGGCCCGCACCTACCAGCTCGTGCCTGCCGCCCCGCCTTGGCCAGCCCGCACTGGCCAGCCCGTACCTGCCAGCCGCACCGGCCGCCTGCATGCCGTCGGACCCGTGCATGCCGTCGGACCCGTGCATGACGTCAGGCCGTGCATGACGTCAGGCCGTGCATGACGTCAGGCCGTGCATGCCGTCGGACCGTGCATGCCGTCGGACCGTGCATGCCGTCGGACCGTGCATGACGTCGGACCGTGCATGACGTCAGGCCGTGCATGACGTCAGGTTGGCGCCGACGCCGAGGGCGCGGGGCACCGCACACCGCCTCGGTCGCGGTTTTCGTGCCATGTCAGCATTCAGCACACTTTCAGGTTGGATCCAGGCGGGCTGCAGCCCCGAGGCGCACTCTCGATGGTGAGTGAACGACAGGGGGATCCGTATGAACACCGACCGGCCGCCGGAGCGGCCATCGGAGCCCGGAAGACCGGGCTTCACACCGCACTGGGAGCAGCCGACCTGGCAGGGACCGGGGAACGTCCCGCCGTCGGCCGCGAGCCCAACTCCGCATCCGGCACCACGTCCGGCACCGAGTCCGGGCCCGCTCGGCACGACACGGCACAAGATCGCGGCGATCGGTGCCGCCACCGCGCTGGCCCTGGGGGCGGGCATCGCGGGCGCGGGCGTCACCATGGCGCTGACACACGAGCGCACCGTCTACGCGAGCCCGACGGCCGTATCGGGAACATCGTCCGGCGGCGGCACGACCGCGCAGGTCGCAGCCGCAGTCCAGCCGAGCGTGGTGTCGATCCAGACCCAGACGACGGCGGGCACCAGCGGCGGTTCCGGCGTCATCCTGCGCTCGGACGGCGTGATTCTCACGAACGCGCACGTCGTCGAGGGCGCCCGGCAGGTGACGGTGAAGTTCAGCGACGGCCGGACCGCGTCCGCGCAGGTCCTCGGCACCGACACCGGCGACGACATCGCCGTGATCAAGGCGCAGGGGGTGTCGGGTCTCAAACCCGCCACCCTCGGCGACAGCGACGACCTCGCCGTCGGTGACACGGTCCTCGCGGTCGGCAGCCCGCTCGGTCTGGACGGATCGGTGACCTCGGGGATCGTCAGCGCGCTGGGCCGCGAGATCCAGGAAGGGCAGGACGACCAGCAGCTCCCGCCGGGCCTTCGGGACCGGCTGAGCCAACAGGAGCAGACCGTCATCCAGAACGCGATCCAGACCGATGCGGCCATCAACCCCGGCAACTCCGGCGGCGCGCTCGTCAACGCCTCCGGTCACGTGATCGGCGTGAACACCGCCATCGCCACCGCCGGGGAGAGCAGCGGCAACATCGGCGTCGGCTTCGCCATCCCGATCAATTCCGCAAAGAAGACCGCCGACGAGATCATCGCCGGCGCCTCGGTCTGACCCGGGCGCCGTCCGGCCAGGCTCTGGGGGGAGCGGGCGGACGGGCGGCGGAACCGGGTCAGAAGGTCCCTCCCAACCGGGCCGGGTGGGGAGGGACCGAGCAAGGGAGAGCGGCCGCGTGGCTACCCTGTGGGCCACGCGGCCGCACCCGCTCCCACGCCGACCCACTTTCACAGCCACACGGCCGCGCCCACTTTCACAGCCACACGGCGGCAGTGTGCGCTCCCGCAGCCACACGGCACTGCCCGCTCGCGTCAGCTGGACCTGACCGAGATCGTGGGTCGCCGCTGCTTCACCTTCGCCAGCATCCTCCGCGTTGAGCGCAGGTAGGCGTCCCGGGGCAGCGTGCGGGCCCGCAACGGCAGCCGCGGATACACGACCGCCAGCAGATCGACCAAGAGCCGGAACCGCCGCTCTCGCGCAGCGTCCCATTTCCACCCGTACTGCTCGCGGATCGGCGCGGGCATCAGCCCCGCCGTGAGCAGCCGGATCACCATCATCCCGGGCGCGTTCAGCGGCCCGCCCGGCAGCTTCTTCCAGCCCAGCACCTGGTCCGCCACCGCTCGCGACGCATCGCTGATCTCCAAGTTCTGGAGCATGTCCGCGTAGTACTCGCGGAACTGCGGGTAGTTCCCCGGCATCCGCTTCTCGGGGCAACCCAGGATCGTCGCGTAGGTCTTGCTCTGCTGGTAGAACTCCTCAAGCTCCGCCTCGTCGAACGTCCGCCGGAAGAGCAACTGGTAGAACTGCGCGGCCACCGCGAACAGCGTGGAGGCGACCCACACCTGAAGCTCGGGGTCATTCGCCTCGTAGTCGGGTCCGGTGATGGACTCGTGCCCCTTGGTGACCAGTGCACTGAGGGTCTCGGCCTCCTCCCGCGTCCCGAACTGCACCGTGTAGAGCCAACCCATCGTGTTCCGCAGGCGCCGCACCGGATCGTCCGCCGTGTAACTGTGGTCGTAGACGCCCTGCGCCACCTTGGGGTGCGCGGTCTGCAGCAGCGACGCGGCCCCACCCGCCGCGATGAGCACACCCTCCTGCGCGATCACACGGATGAGGTCGCCGTCCTGGAACACTCCTTCAGCCATGCCGATCATTGTAAGTAAGTACTTGCAGTCGCCACCAATCGGGGTTTACTCGCACGACAAGATCACCCCGCCCTGCGACAATGGGGACATGCCTGACCAGATCCATGTCCGCGGTTCGGTCTCCATCCCGGAGTCCGAGCTCAGCTGGCGTTTCTCCCGTTCCTCGGGGCCTGGCGGGCAGCACGTCAACACCAGCGCCACCGCCGCCGAACTCTCCTTCGACGTCGCGAACTCCCCGTCCCTCCCCGACACATTGAAGTCCCGCGCCCTGGACCGCCTGGCAGGCCGCCTCGTCCGCGGCGTCCTCACCATCCGCGCCGAGGAGTACCGCTCCCAGCTCCGCAACCGCGACGCCGCCCGCACCCGCCTGGCCACGATCCTCGCCGACGCCACGGCCCCGCCCCCGAAGAAGCGCATCCCCAAGAAGGTCCCCCGCGGCATCAACGAACGCCGCCTGGAGAACAAGAAGCGCCGCTCCGCCATCAAACGCCAACGCTCCAGCCGCTGGGACTGACCCCCAAGCCCCGACACAGTGTGAATCGATGGCTCGGGTCCGCGCCCTCATGCTCTGGTCAGTCAAGTGCGCTGGTAGCTCTCGACTTGATCACTTGGTTAGGCGCGGTTGTGTTCCGCTCGGGAGCGTTGAGCGGTGACGATCCAGGCGCGGGAGTCGAACCGGACACCGTCGTCGGTCAGGTGCGCGGCGAGAGCTTCGCGCAGGCGCTCGACCGCGCGGGTCGCGGTGGCGGCGTCCAGCCTCTTCAGGGCCTCAACGGTGGACGTGAAGCCGCGGACCCAACCGAGTGCGGCGGCCACGTCCGGACCGTAGTAGACCGGTTCGTGGACGTCGGTGAACGCGACGTCATCGAACCCTGCAGCCTTCAGGATCTCCCGAACGGTCAGCGGGTCGGCTAGCGAGAACGGATCCGGTCCCTCACAGGCACCGGCCATCGGCTGTTCGGCTGCTGCTCCGAGAGACCGGCGGATGGTAACGTCCCACTCGTTGCGCTCGCGTGCCTGCCAGACCATCATGACCAGGCGTCCGGCAGGGTGCAGCGACCGTCCGATGTTGGTGAACGCGGCAACGGGGTCGTCGAAGAACATCGTGCCGAACCTGCTCATGGCCAGGTCGAAGTGCTCCGGCGGAAAGCCGTGGACTTGTGCGTCGGCGTGCTCGAAGGTGACGTTGCCGAGTCCGTCCGCCCGGGCCAGCTCGCGGGCGCGCTTGATCGCGGGCGCCGAGACGTCCACCCCGAACGCACTACCCGCCACGGCCTTACGCGCGGCCTGCCGGGTCGTCTGCCCAGTACCACAGCCGATGTCGAGGACGTGGTCGTGCGCCTGGACGCCGACAGCCCGGCGCAGGACCTCGTTGTGCCGCCGCAGTTCAGCGTCGTAGCCGCTGGTGCCGGGCGTATTCTCACCTGCCCCGTGTCGCATCGCAGTCCCTTCACGACGGCCCAGGCCGTCTGGGCACAGTCGGTCACCGGCATCCATCATGAACGCCCCGTTCACCCCCCAAGGCCGGTTGGCCGGCCGGAGACCGGCAGGTGTCCTTCGCGCGGGAAGGCACGACACGATGCCCGCTATGCCCGGCTAGTGGCCACCGATCAGTCCCTGCTCGGCGGCGTACGCTTCAAGACGGTCCACCAGCTCATGCGGACGGCTCAGCGCGGGCGTGTGCCCACCGTCGATCTCATCCGGCGTGATGCCCAGACGCTCCCGGGCCACGCGACGAAGGAACCCAGCGGGGAACAAGCGGTCGTCGCGACCGATCAGGACCCGCGTGGGGAGACCGGGCCAAGCCCTGAACGGCGCCGGCTCCCCCATCCGAGCCTCAGACTGGTTGCGCCCACGCTCCATCGCCTCGGCGGCCAGCTCCGGTGAAACATCCTGATAAAACAGGGCGATCGCATCGTCGTAGTCGTCCCGCACCTCCTCGTCATATCTCGTATGGGCCCAGTAATCGGCGGGCGCCTCGCCCGGCGCGGGGATCATGGGCGCGACCAGGACGAGCAGTTCCACCGCCACCCGGTCGCAGACGGGCGGGGCGACGAAGCCGCCGAACGATTGCGCGACGACGATCAGATCGGTCCGGTCGCCGACCGCACCGACCACGGCATCGACGTATTCGGGCAGGCCCGCCGAGTCGTCGTCGCAGGGAAGATCCGGCGCGGCGGTGTCATGACCTCGCGCCCGCAGTCCGGCCTCCACCAGATGCCAGTACCAGCCGACATCTCCAGCGCCGTGGATCAAGACGAATGTGGCCACACTCAGCCCCCTTCCTCTCAGATACCCGATAGGCCACGCCACGCTTCCGGTCTGGTGGTGACGTTTCGTAGTGACGTTTTGGTGATGACGTTAGGCCACGGTGCCGACACTCTCGCGGCGACGCCAAGCCGACTCGCATTGACGGTAGGTGGCCGAAGCCGCCGGAATGGCTCGACGAGCCGCGGCGGCGCAGATCCCGGTGTAGTCGCAACCCGTCGCTGATCACAATCCAGCCGCGGCCGAGGCGCGGTCCAGGACGGCCAGACGATACCGACGCAGCAGGCCCAGCAACTCGTGATCTTCATCATTACCGAGCGGATTGTCGCTGGGTCGTGACGGCGGCGGCATGGGCTTGGTGGCGTCGTCGCCACTGAGGCACGGATGGGCGAGTGGCAACGATAGAACGTCAACTCGCCTGCGCTGCGGTTGCGTCGGACCAGCAGCCACCGGTACCCATGCCGCCAAAGTTGTCGTCGCAGTCGAAGTCGACCAGTAGCTCAGAAGCTGAACCGGTGTCCTTCGCGTCGACCCGTCGGATACGCCTTTGCGGCCATGCCTTCGTGTGAGCAGGGGCGTGGCGACCTGGTCGGCGCGACGAACACCAACGCCCAAGGCGACCCGGCGGCAGGAGACGTCGGCCGAAACGAAGCCGACCAGCCGGGACTCCACCTCGCACCTCAGGTCGGACGCTGGGGCAGATCTCTTCACCGATCAACCCCTCGACGGTCACACCAGCGCTCAACGCGCGGGCGACCATCCAAGCGTTCAACGCGCCCTCGGTGACGAACCGCAGGTCGTCGGGCTTCCGTCCGCCTCCCGTCCGTCGGTGTCGACGCTCTGCACCGCCGGCAGACACAAATCCGGGTCGACAAAGGCGTACCCCGGCATCGGCGGCATGGCTTAGGAACACCGCGGCCTGGCTGTTCCTTCGCCACCACGCACCCACACCAGCGGCGGCCGCCTCCGGAGCAAGGTCACCCTGTCCTCAACCGGTGGAAGCAACTCCGCTGATCAGTAGCTCGGCGAACACTTCCTTGGGCTTCTTGAACCCGAAGATAGCGCGGGGCCGGTTGTTGAGCTCGTCGGCGACGGCCTGCAGATAGTCCGGGTCGCCTGTGATCGTGGTGCCTTTGGGGAAATACTCCCGCAGCCAGCGGTTGGTGTTCTCGTTGGTGCCGCACTCCCACGGCGAGTGCGGATGGGCGAAGTACACCGGCAGGCGGGCCTTGAGGGTGATCGCGGCGTGGTCGGCCATCTCCGACCCGCAGTCCCACGTCAGCGACCGGCGCACCACGTCCGGCAGCCCGCGGACCTGGTCGATGACGGCCTCGGACACGGTGGTGGCGTCCCGTCCGGCCAGCGGCACCAGCACCACGAACCGCGACACCCGCTCCACGAGTGTGGCCACGGCGGTCTTGCCGTCCTTGCCGACGACGAGATCCCCCTCCCAGTGCCCGGGAACCCGCCGGTCGACGGCGTCGGCGGGCCGCTCCTCGATCCACCGGATCCCGCGGATCCGCGGCGCCCGCGGGGCGCGGCCGTGCGCCGGCTTGCGGCGAGTGCGGCCCGATCGCAACGTCAGGCACTGGCGGGCCAGTTCACCCTTGGGCAGTGCGTAGATCCAGCCGTAGATCGCCTCGTGGGACACCCTCACATGCTGATCGCCGGGATGGTCGATCGGCAACCGCCCGGCCACCTGCTGCGGCGACCAGCCCTGCTTGAGCAGTTCGACCACCACCAGCCGCAGGTAGGCGTCGGCGTCGATCTTGCGGGTCTTGGGCCGCCGCCGCGCCCGCTGCGCCGTCCGGTCGGCCCGCACCGCCCGGTACCGGTCCCGCCCGCCGTGCCGGGCGATCTCGCGAGACACGATGCTCGGGCACCGTCCGATCCGTCCCGCAATCGCCCTGCTCTCCAGTCCCTCGGCGATTCCCCGGGAAATCTCCTCCCGGTCCTGCAATGTCAGCATCTGACGCACCGCCCCCACGGCAACTTCCCCCGGCGATCAACTCGCCGAGCAGAACTACACCACTGCGAGATCAGTTGCTACGACCGGTTGAGGGCAGGCACGACTTACCGCGGCCGCACCAGACAGGAAGCCGCTCAGTCCAGAAGCACGACAACTCGCGTTCGCGCGAACGGATAGAAGGAATCGGCCCGGTGCTCGTGTGGACACGGACGCGCTGCCTCCTTCGAGGATTTGGCAGCCTCGAAGCAGAACCTCGCCGCTCCCCATTCACAACCGCTCCCCAGACGGCATCAGGGTTGATTGGCCGCCTGGTCGAGTGGAATGACGCGGGCAGTCGCCGAAGCGGTGGCGATGATCGCTCCGTCCGAGTCGGTGAGAGCTCCTTCCAGGGAAGCCAGGTCACCGTTCCGGTGGATTACCCGTCCCTTTCCAACGATTCGTCCGGGCCGGACTGGACGCAGGAAGTTGACCTTGAGTTCCGCGGTGGACTGAAACTCATCGGGCTCCAGTGTGGCGAGAAGCGCGGGGCCGACGGTGTCATAGAGCATCGCAGCGAGGAAGGCTCCGAGAACGTTGCCCGCCGGGTTGACGAAATCCTCGGTTCCTGTGAAGGCCACCTCGATCGTGCCATTGTCGGTGTCCGCGTCAATGAACTCGAAGCCCAGCGTGGCGGCCGCAGGCGGAATCGGAGCGCGGCCCTCCACTCCGTCCCAGAACGGCCCTGTCCGTGCGGCCATGCCAACTCCCCTCTCTCAGCGGTCCATAGGCAACGCTAACCTTCCTCGGGCCGCCGCAGGCCCGATGCTGGTCCACCTGTCGGGGACGGGCTCCTCCGGCACCCGTCCGCCCGCAACGCCACCGCCGGCCAACAACCCGACAATCGAAATGTCCAATTTGCCCATTCGGGCGAATCTCTGCCTATCCGCGCGGTGACATTAATCCATCCTCGTTTTCGCCGATCGCGGCAGCATGCTGTCGTCACCCTGCGCTATGGTTCGTACATGTGTTCGACAGAGATCGCCTTCGCCGAGGCGTCCACCACGGAATTGGTGAACGTCCTCACTGCGGTCGCCGCCGAACTCGCCAACCGCGAACCATCCGAATCACCGGCCGTATGCATGGAACTCAGCCAAACCCTCGCGGGCGCCACCGACCGACTCGAGTCAGCCCTCGCCGGGTTCATCTCCGTGGTCGACAAGTCCCGAGAGGTGCAGCGCTGGGGGCTGCCGTCCACACAAGCCTGGCTACGATCCCACTTGGGCATGCGCGACACCCGCGCCAAGGAACGCCTCACCCTCGCCCGGCAGCGCCACCGCCTCCACACCGTCGCCCAACGATTGGCCACCGGTGAACTGTCCTTCGGCTACGCCACCGCCATCGCCGGTTCCGTGGCCCGCCTGGACGACGAGGACTGCCGGGCCGCCGAGAACATCCTGCTGGGGATGGTCGACCAGCAGTTTTCGGCAGGAAAGGTCGCCGCGTTCGGCCGCCGGATCCATGACGTCATCGCCGAACGCGACGGCACGGAAGAACCTGACGCCGACTCACGCCACGGTTATGAGCGGTCCTGGGTCGACTCCACCAGATCGTTGGACGGCGGCCGGTACATCAAGGGCTGGCTCAACGCCGAGGACGCCGCCGTCTGGGACGGCACTTTGGGTCCACTGGCCAAACCCGCCGGCACCGAAGACCACCGCGACCTGCCCGAACGGACGGCGGCCGCGCTCACCACAGTCCTTTCGGGTGGACACAAGGCCACCAAGGTCACCGTCATCTGCGATCTGGACACCCTCACCGGCGGCAACGTCCCGGCACGCCTCACCGACGGCACTCCCATTCCCGCAGAGCAGGCACGCCGCATCGCCCTCTCAGCAGGCGTATCACCCATCATCCTGGGACACGGCAGCATTCCCCTGTACCTCGGACGCCTCCACCGGTTCGCCAGCTCCGGCCAACGGCAAGTCCTAGAAGCCCTCTACCCGACATGCGCGGTGGTGGGCTGCGAGGTCCCCGGCACCCTCTGCGAAGTCGATCACGTAGAGGGGTGGGCCCTCGGCGAAGGCCCCACCGATATAGACAAACTCACCCTCACCTGCGGCTGGCACAACAGGTACAAACACGTCAATCCCAGCCGGATCACCATCGGCCACACCCCCGACGGCCTGTACAGATACCACCTCAAGCCACCCGGAACCGACGCCGACGGAAAATCAGAAACACCCACTGCAACCGGCCGCCCACCTCCTTGGCCCCAGGCCGCATGACCTCGGCGCACCACGCGACCCACCGCGGCCCGAAAGCCCCGTCATGTTCTCCCAGGTCCTCCAGAGGGCCGCTGGCCTTCCGGCGAAATGTTTTTCAGCGCCTCCGACATCATCGAAAAGCGACGCGGCTTCACCACGCTGGCGCCAGCACTGCTTCCACCGCTGCCTGCAGCACTGCAGTCCACCCTGCACGGCCCCGGCCGGACGGGCCCCACCGGACGGCCGCGCCAGACGGCCGCGCCAGACGCCCCAGAACGACCCGCCGGAGGGCCCGTTGGACAGCCTCTGCCGACCTGATCGCCACTGGCTCGCTGGTCACCCGCCGGTTGGCGCTGCTGGGTTGGCACTGCTGGCCGCCACCTACGATCGGCCCGTCTACCTCGACGTCGCCCTGGTGCCGGCGCTGCTGTCATTCGCCGGGAGGCTGCTGCCGGGCACGGCGTCATTTGGCCCCTCCGTCGAACCGATGCCCCGAGGCGGCACCGGGCCCGTGGGTTGGCATCGAACGAGTGCCGGGCTCCGGGCTGGAGGAGCACCCCAGCCGTCGCCTGGCTTCTGGACCACCACAGCTTCCCGTCGGCACTCCGCAAGGCCGGACGGCGTGCTCTAGCTGTACTTGGTCATGATCTTGGTGACACCTGACCGGTAGTTCTTTGATCAGCAAGAAGACCTCCTTGCGTAGTGGAGTTTCACCGACACCAGGAGGTCTTCGATGGGCCACGCTAACGCCCGGCTGACGTTTCACGGCAGATGCCTGCTGGTTCGCCGTGTCGTGTTCGGGCGCCCGGTCGCGCATGTCGCCGCCGAACTGGGGGTCTCGCGCCCATGCGCGCACCGGTGGGTGGGCCGGTTCCGGAGCCTGGGCTGGGACGGGCTGGCCGAGCGGCGCAGTGGGCCGCGTTCATGCCCATCACGGACGCCTGCCGAGACCGAGCAGCATGTGCTGGCCGCCCGGGAACGCCTTCGCGCGGGACCCGACCACATCGCCGCCACGACCGGGGTGCCGGCCCGCACCGTCACCCGCATCCTGGGCCGCCGCCACGCCGCCGTGCTGTCGGCCTGCGACCCGGTGACCGGCGGCGGATCCGGGCATCCCGCATGAGCCCGCAGCGCTATGAGCACCCGGTGCCGAGCGACATGATCCACCTGGACGACAAGAAACCCGGCCGGATCCCCGACGGCGGCGGCTGGCGCGTGCACGGCCGCAGCGAAGCCGTGCGCGGCCGGGGAATCGGCTACGACCACGTCCACACCGCCATCGACGACCACTCCCGGCTCGCCTACGCCGAGGTCCCGCCGACGAGAAGGGCACCACCAGCGCCGCCTTCCTCACCCACGCCGCCGCCTACTTCGCCGCCCGCGGCATCCCCCGCATCCAGCGGATCCTGACCGACAACGCCATGAACTACCGCGACAGCCACACCTTCCAGCAGGCATGCGCCGAGCTGGGCGCCGGGCAGAAGTGCACCCGCCCCCGGTGCACGTGGATAAACGGCAAAGCGAACGACTCAACCGCACCCTGGCCGCCGAGTGGGCCTACCGCCGGCCCTGCACCAGCAACGACCAGCGCACACAGGCCCTGACCCCTGGCTCGAGCACTACAACACCAAGCGCCCCCACTCGGCCCTGGACGGCAAGCCACCCATCACCCGACTCACACCAAGATCATGACCTGGTACAGCTAGTGAAACTGATCGGTCCAAAGGCCCCGTTGATCGCCTCGGTCGGCGTGAAGACCCGCCAGGCGATGAATCCGGCCGTGACGAGCACGGCGATGGCCAGGAGTTGCTGGCGAGAAACGGGTCGGTGCCGTCCAAGACCGCCGGCCCGAGGTGGGAGACCAGCTCGATGGCCGCCATCGCCAGCATGATGAAGCAGATGCCGGACAGGACGCAGGCCCGCGCCCCCCACCGTCCGAGACCACGAAGCAGTGGAACGCTCAACAGGGGGCGAGACGAACGCCCATCTGGCAGGGGGTGCGTAAATGCCCTGAATTGGTGATCAGCGGCGGATTACAGTGCTTCGGGTGCGCCATACCTTCAACGTGGATCTGCAGGGGATTGTCGACCTGCTCAGCCGTCACCTGTACAGCAGCCCGCGCGTATACGTCCGGGAACTGCTGCAGAACGCCGTCGACGCGACCACCGCGCGCATTCAGGCGGACGGCTCGTCTCCCGGCGGCATCCTCATCGAGCCGCTCGAGACGACCGGCGACGGCACGCTCCGGATCCACGACGCGGGCATCGGGCTGACCGAACCCCAGGTACACGAACTGCTCGCCACGATCGGCAACACCTCCAAGCGGGATTCGCTCGGGTTCGCGCGGCACGACTTCCTCGGGCAGTTCGGGATCGGTCTGCTGTCCTGCTTCCTCGTCGCCGACGAGATCGAGGTGGTGACACGCGGCCCCGGGGACGCCGCGACCGTGGTCTGGCACGGCCACTCCGACGGCAAGTACACCGTGTCCGACGGCCGCCACACCGTGTCGGAGGGATCCGCGCGCGAGGAACAGCGCACCGACAGGCAAGACACCGACAGGCAGGGCACCACTGTCATCCTGCGTGCTCGCAGGGATTTTGAGCACTGGCTCGGCGTCTCCACCGTTACCGAGCTGGCGCGACGGTTCGGCTCGCTGCTTCCGTACGAGGTGCGGGTCGGCGAGGAACTGATCACGTCCGGCGGCCCGCCGTGGCTGGCGCGTCACCCGGACCCGGACACCCGCCGCGAGGCACTGCTGCGCTACGGGACGTCCTTCCTCGGGACGCGGCCGTTCGACGTGATCGACCTTGCGGTCCCCGAGGCGGGGCTGGACGGCGTCGCATTCGTGCTGCCGCAGGAGACGCATCCCGGCGAGCAGATGACCCACAAGGTGTATCTCAAGCGCATGCTCATGGGCGACCGGGTGGAGAAGCTACTGCCCAGCTGGGGCTTCTTCGTCCGCTGCGTGATCAACGCCGACGAGCTGCGACCGACGGCGAGCCGGGAACAGCTGTACGACGACGAACTGCTCGCGACCACCAGGAACGCGCTCGGCGAGCAGCTCCGCGCGTGGCTCGTCCGGCTCGCGACGACCTCACCCGCACGGCTCAGGGCGTTCCTCGCCGTCCACTACCGGGGCGTGATGGCACTCGCGATCCACGACATCGAGATGCTCCGCATCGTGGACGAGTGGATCGAGTTCGAGACCAGCGAGGGCAGGGTCACGCTCAGCGAGTTCCGCCACCGTCACCGCACCATCCACTTCACGTCCGGCACCGAGGAGTTCGCCCAGCTGGCGGGGATCGCGGCGGCGCAGGGCCTCGGGCTGGTCAACGGCGGCTACACCTACCACGTGGAGATCCTCCAGCGGCTGCGCGCACTCGACTCCGATCTCGACGTGCGGCGGCTCGACCCGGCCGATCTCGCCACCCGGTTCGACCCTCTCGATCCCGCCGCCGAGTTCGCGGCCCGCGAGTTCCTTGCGATCGCCCGTGACACGGTCGCCGGTCACGGCTGCGAACCGGTGCTGCGTTCGTTCTCCCCCGCGGACCTGCCCGTCCTTTACCTGGAAGGCCACGACGCGCGGCACGCCGCCGACATGCGGGCGGCGCGGGACGAGGCGGACGGCGTCTGGGCCGAGTTCATCGGCGACGCCACCGAACCCACCGGGGCCGACCAGGGCGAAGCGGAACAGCGCGGAGCCGAACACGGCTGGGCCGAGCAAAGCCGGGTGAGGGGCGGCGCCGCCGGGCCGCCGAAGCCGCTGCTGGTCTTCAACCACCGCAACCCGCTGATCGCCCGGCTGACCAGCACTGCCAACGAGGGGCTCGTCCGGCTCTCGGCCGAGGCGCTGTACGGGTACGCGCTGCTGGCGGGGCAGCGGGCGGTGACCCCGAGCGACGTGGCGGGCGTGAACCGTGCCTTCCTCGGTCTCGTGGAACACGCGATCCACCAGGAGCCGGGCGTCTAATGCTGAGCCGGGACGAACTGTGCAGCCGGCTCGACGCCGCGAACAAGCTCGACTCCGCAGACAACGGCGGCGTGACGACGGAGACGTACTGGCGGACGATGCGGGCCCTCCTGGGCGAGGCCGAGGCGCTCGGCGACACCGCCCTGATCTTCAGGGCCAGGCTCGCCTACGGCTGGGCGCTGCGCGACAGCAAGTCGCCACAGAACGGCTACCGGGAGATCTCCGGCGAATGGCTCGATCTCCTTCGCCGGTGCCTCGTGATGTGGAAGGACGACCCGCATCGCTTTCCGTACCAGCATGTCTCCGCGATGTGGAGCCAGTTCTTCAGCCTCATCAGCTGGTTCATCAAGCACTGTCCCGAACCCGCTGAGCGCGTCCACCGCCTGATCGACGAGCTGGAACGCCAGTGCCTCCCGTCCCGGCCGGTGGTCTTCCACGTCCTCGACGAGTACCGCATGGAGCTCGAAGCCCGGCGAGGAAACCTGGAGGAAGTGGAACGGCTGTGGCGAGAACTTCAGCTGCGGGAACCGCCCAAAGAGCATCTCCAGCCGGACGGCACCGCGTCGGTGAACGCCATCATGTGGCGGCGGCTCGGCCGGGACGATCGCGCCATCGAGACCCTCGCGCCCGTCCTGACCGGCCAGATTCCGTCCCGGCCGAACCGCGTGTACGTGGACGACCTGCTCATTCCATACCTGCGCACCTGCCGGACGGACGAGGCGGTGGCAGCGCATCAGAGCACGTACACGCGGCCAGGCCTGAAGCTGGAGGAGGTCGCGTCCCACTTGGAGTTCTGCGCCCTGACGGGCAACGAGGAGCGCGGCCTCGACGTCCTTCACAGGAACCTCCGCTTCATGGAAGGCGATGTCCGGTCGGTCGAGGGCATGTGGACCGTGGCCGCCGCAGCTCTGCTGTGCCGGCGGATCACGGAGAAGGACCTCGACGAGGAATGGGTGTGGCCGTGCGCAGCCGGCTGCCAGCAGGACCACAGCATCGTGTGGTCCTACGCTGCCCTGGGCGCCGAGCTCCGCTGGCAGGCGATCGATTTCGCCGCGCGTCTCGACGAGTTGAACGGGACGTCCTTCCAGAGTGAGGCGATCTCGAAGCTGCTCCACGCCGAGCCGATCATCGATGACCTGGAACTGCCTCCCGCGATGAGCGAACCCGCACACCGCGCGAAGCCTGGCCTCTCCCCGCATCTGGCCGCTGCCACGGCGGAGGAACTGCGAGCGGAACTCGACCGTGCCCGCCAGATGGACCGCGGGCGGGAGCGGATACTCACGCTGCAGCGACTGCAGCAGAACGCCATCGCGACGGACGAGCAGGGACTCCTCCTGGACGTCCGCTTCGCCTATCTGGACAAGCTGCTGTCTTGCAACCCGACGGCTTGGCGTCCGGAACTCTTCGCCACCTTCGCGACCCTCGTCCACCTCCACGACACCCACTCCACCCCGCAAAACACCCGCCCCACCCCGCAAAACACTGACCCCGCCCTGCGCGACACGGCACCGCCTGACACCGACCCCACCCTGCATGACCCCGCACCGCTCAACACCGACCCCATCCCGCACGACACCCACCCCGCCCTGCATGACCCCGCTCTGCATGACCCTGCTCTGCATGGCACCGACCCGGTCTGCGCGGAGCGGTTGGGGCGGTTGTGGGCGGCGGCGCCCGTCGTCCTGGACCGTGTTCTGAGCCGCGCCACCGTCCACATCGCGCAGATCCGCGGGCTGATGCGCGTCCTCGAACGCCATTGCCGTCCCGGGACCCACGACCTGCACCACCTGCGCTGGTATCAGGTGGAGTTGGAGGTCCGCTGCGGCGACGTGGACGCTGCCCGCTCGGCGTTGGCGCGCTTCGACGCGCTGCCGCCATGCGACACCTACACCACCTGGCCGAACGTCCTGCGCCGGGCGCGATGGTGGCTGGACCTGGGCTTCGACCGCGAGGCGATCGCAGCAATGGCTCCCGTCCTGTCCGGCGACATCCCCGCCGACGAGGACCGGGAGGACTACCTCCTCATGCCGTACCTGCGTTCAGGCCAAGCCGACAAGGCGCGGGCGGTCCACGAACGCACCTTCTCGACGGCCGCCCGGGCACCGGAGATCGCTGCCCACCTGGAGTTCTGCGCCCGTACCGGGGAGCTCACCCGCGCTAAGGAGATCATCCAGCGCAACCTCGGCCTCTACCACGTCTCGTACGACGACTGCGAGTTCAGCTTCGACGACCTCCGGTCCTGCGCCGCGATGGCAGCGGTATGCCGCCGGATCGTGGCGGACGGCGAGGACGAGACCTGGACCTGGCCGGCCGACGAATGCTGTCCCGCCGAGGACGACTGGACCTACGCCAGGATGGCCACCAGCTGCCGGAACGAACTGGCTCTCTTCGGCACCAGATGGGAGGAGCTGACCGGCAGCACCTTCCACACCCACCGCCACGCCGCCATCGCCGACATCGCCATCGCCGACACCCACGCGCACGCGCACGCAGAAGGAGACGCAGACGCCGATACCCCGGTCAGTGATGGGACCGGGCCTACCGCGCTCCCACGATGATTCCCTCACCCGCCGACCCGACCCGCACAACCCACGCCGCTTTGACAACACGCGCGTCTTAGGCCCCGCAGGTTGCGGCGACCCGCACACCCTAAGCAGCACGCGCGGCCTGAACGGCCCCCTTGGTGGGCCAGGTGAGGGCTTTAACGGTGCCCGCCGTGATGCGGGCCGCCTCGGTGCCGTGGTGGATGACCTGGAAACGGACTCGGTACCCGTCGCCGACGGTGTCCGCGGGGAGGCTGTAGTGGACGAAGGTCGAACCCTTGGTCGCGAGGTAATCGGCGATGGGGCCGCCCGCGATGTCGCCGCCGGAGTCGGCGTGCTCGATCGCGCGGGCCCGCAGTCCGGTGCCGGGGGTCAGGCCGTCCACCTGGACGTTCGCCGTGAAGGCGTAGCGGGCGGGGCCTTCGACGAAGGACGGTCCGCCGGCGTCCCGGTGGTGATGCTCGCGGTCGGAGTGCTCCCGGCCCCAGTCGATCGTCACCCAGGTGTTCGGCGGGAGGGACTGCGCGGTGTCCATCGACACGGAGACGTAGTCCGGCAGGTCATATAAGTCTGCGGGCATCCCGGCCCGCACCCAGGCGTACAGCTCGTCGCCGGGGCAGCTCGTCGCGTACACGTCACGGTGCCCGAGCTTCTTCAGTTTGCGGTCCGCGCGGCGGCCCGCCTCGTCGTACAGCCACCGGATGGACCGTTTCGCGGCTGCGGTGGCGTCGCCGTCCCGGCCGATCATGCACACGCCGATGCCGGACGTGTTGTGGTCGGGGGCATGCGCGCCGACGACCAGCCAGCCGCGGCCCGCGTAGATCCGGCCGCTGACGTCGACGAGGAAGTTGTAGCCGATGTCGGCCCAGCCGCGGCCGTCCATGTGGAAGTCCTGGATGCTGCGCACCGACTGGTCGGCGGGGCCTTCGGAGTAGTGGACGACGAACTCAGTCCGCTTGGACCAGCTGACTTTGATGCGGGATCGGGGGGCCCGGGCGTCCCATTCCGCCCGGCTGATGATGTCCATGGGTCTCTCCGGGGGCGTCGATTCCGTGAACGAGCCTACGGGTGTTCACCCCTCAGTGCGACATTAAGTAGCAGAATCATTACTGTTTGTGCACATCGCGGGCCGCGCGAGTGTGGTCACGGGCCGCGTCGTCGTCGCCCGTGCGGTGCGCCAGTTCGGCCAGAACGAGGTGGGTGGATCCCCAGCAGGCGGTCCCCATCCCGGCGACGACGAACTGGTCCGCGTAAGGGAGGAGCCGGCGATACAGGTCACCGGGGTCGGGGGTGCCCAGGCGGGCGGCGACCAGGCCCCAGACCGGGAGGAGGAAGTCGGCGACCCAGTCGTCGGGAATGCCGGTTCCCCAGCGGCCGATCAGCTCGTGAGCCAGTGCGGGACGGTCCGCTTCGACGGCCGCCAGGACGGCGACGGGGCGCAGAGGGACGAGAAGGGGTTCCTCTGCGGCGGCCACCAGCTCGTCCAGCATTTCGGGGACGCGGCCCTGAGCGCGGCGGCACGTGAACGTCGTGACCAGTCGGCGGAACCGGCTGCCCCAGAGGGTTGAGCCGAACTGCATGTCGTGGGCGAGCAGCGCTTCTGCCTCGTCCCACCGGCCGTCCAGGGTGCTGCGGGCGGTCTGGGCGACACGGACCATCGACTCCAGTTCGGGACGGGGTGCCGCGTCGAGGAGGGTCTCGCAGCGGGCCAGCTCGCGGTCCCAGCCGGGCACGTCGCCGTCGCGCAGCAGGCAGGACATCAGGAAGACGCGCGCCATCACCTCGCCGCTGACCGGAAGGCCGGGCAGGTTCGCCAGTTCCTCCGCCGCCGCGCGCCGCTCGGTGTTGCGGCCGGGACGGAACGCCGCGAGCAGGTAGTTGTTCAGCGTCCGGGCGAGGAGCGGGACGTCCCCGGCCTTCCTGGCGATTTCGACGGCCTCGGCGGCGTGGCGTTCGCCTTCGGCGCTGCGCGGTCCGTAGTGCAGTTCGAGTGCGAGGGCGCCGAGAAGCGCCGCCCGGTCGGCGTCGGCCAGCGGGCCGGCGAGGAGGTCCTCGATGATCGCGACCATCTCGCCGTCGACGACGCCGTACGGCCGCCAGTTCCACAGGGACGGTCCGCCGATGGCGGTGACCGCTGGGATCAGGGCGTCGCGGTCGCCGATCGCGCGGGCGATCCGGACCGCGTCCTCCCAGTCGCGGCGCGCCTCTTCCGGCCGTCCGACGGTGCGGCGGGCCTGGCCGAGTTCGGTGCGGATCCTGGCACGTTCGGCGTCCCGGCCGGGCGGGAGGACGGACAGCGCCAGCGCCCACAGGTCGACGGCCTCGGTGTGCGCGAGCTGGCCCGTCGCGTGCCGGGCCGCGCGACACGCGTGCTCGACCGCCTTGTCCGCCCTGGCGGTCCTGTCCGTGCCGCCCAGCTTCGCGGCCTGGGCGAAGTGGTGCGCGAGCGTGGCCGACTCCGCCTCCGGAAGGACGGGTTCCAGCGCCTCCCCCACCCGCAGGTGCAGCCGCGACCGTTCCAGCCGGCTAAGCCCGGCGTAGAGCGCCTCCCGGACGAGGGCGTGCGCGAACCGGTAGTCCGGAGCCGACGGCGTCTCCCCGGCGGGCGGCTCGACCAGCAGGCCGGTCGCGATGGCCGGTTCCATCGCCGTCATGACCTGCTCCGGTGTCATGTCCGTGACCGTTTCGAGCACGTCGATGGCGACGTCGCGTCCGGCGACCGCGGCGGCGCGCAGCAGGGCCCGCGTCTCCTCCGGCAGCCGGGCGACGCGGCGTTCGATCACGTCCCGCGCGCCGCTCGGCACGGTCCCCTCACTGCCGCGCAGGCGCAGGACCTCGCCGAGGTAGAAGGGGTTGCCGCCCGTCCTGTCCAGCAGGGCCTCCACCAGGCCGGGTTCTTCGGTGACGCCCTTCACGCGCAGGTAGGACGCCACGTCGTCCGCGGTGAACGGGCTCAGCTCCACGCGTTCGGCCGACCGCGACAACTCGGCCAGAGTGTCGCGGAGCGCGGCCGGGTGATCGCCGGGTTCGGGACGGCACGTGACGAAGACCAGCAGCCGGTGCCGGACGGCCGCGTCCGCCACGAAGGACAGCAGCCGCAGCGACGACACGTCCGCCCAGTGCAGATCGTCCAGGACGATCGTCAATGGCGTCTCGTCCCGCGTCAGAACGTCTGCGACCTGCTCGAACAGGGCGAACAAGGCGGCGTCGGGGTCCTGTCCAGGGGAGTCCGGCACGGGAAAGTCCGGTGCGGGGGCGTTCGGTGCAAGGGCGTTCGGTGCAGTGGCGTTCGGTGCAGTGGCGTTCGGTGCAGTGGCGTTCGGTGCAGGGGCGTTCGGTGCGGGGGAGAGCGTTTGCGCGGCGAGCAGTCCGGACTCGTCGCCCGCCTCGCGGACGATCTGCCTCCACGGCCAGAACGCGGGCGCGGTGCCGTCCACGCAGCGTCCCCACGCGAGGCGGAACCCGCGGGCGGCGGCCAGGTCGGCGGCGGCCCGGACGAGCCGGGTCTTGCCGATGCCGGCCTCCCCGGTCACCAGGACGACGCCGCCCCGCCCGCGCCGGGCCTCACCGAGGCACCGTTCGACCAGCACCATCTGCGCCGACCGTGCGACCAGGCCGTCCACATTCGGTTCCGTGCCCGCCACGACGGACGTCGCCGTGACGGACGCCGCCGTGGCGGACGGCACCGTGACGGACGCCGCCTCACCCAGCGGCCTACGCTGTGCCTCGCGTGGGGGTAGGCGGAGGCCGGGCGACTGCTCGAACACCGCCCGCTCCAACTCCTGAAGCTCAGGCCCCGGACGAAGCCCGAGGTCGTCCGACAGTCGTGCCTTGACTCGGCGCAGCGCGGCCAGGGCGTCGGCCTGGCGTCCGGCGCGATAGAGCGCGAGGACGAGCAGCGACCACGCGCGTTCGCGGTAAGGCCCGTCCTCGACGAGCGCCTCCAGCCCCGGGACCAGGGACGCGGCCTCACCGAGTGCCAGCCGGGCGTCGAACCGGTCCTCCAGCGCGGCCGCGCGCAGTTCGGTGAGGCGGGCGGCGGCGGGCCTGGCGAACTCCTGGTCGGCGAACTCCCCCAGCGGATCACCGCGCCACAGGCCAAGGGCCCGGTCCAGTGTCTCGACCGCCTCCGTGTACGCGTCGCGGGCGAGAGCCTCGCGGCCTTCGTCCACCCAAGCGGTGAATCGCCACAGGTCGATGCGTCCCGGCGGGACGGCGAGCTGGTAGCCGGGCTCGCGGGTCAGCAGGACGGACGGCGGTGTACGCGGCGCCCGGCCGGGCTCCAGCACTTTGCGGAGGTGGGCGATGTAGGCCTGCAGTGTCCGGGTCGCCTGGGCGGGCGGCTCCCCGGCCCACAGTTCGTCGATCAGCCGGTCCAGCGACACCACGCGGCCGGGTTCCAGCGCCAGCATCGCCACCAGCGCGCGCTGCTTGCGCGTACCGAGGTCGAGCGCATGGCCCGAGCCGTCCGCGACCTCAAGGGGGCCGAACAGCCGGAACACCGGTCCCTTCGCCATCACCCTCCCGAATCGCACGAGTTTCCAGCTTACGGGCACCTCAACTCGATCCCAGCTCGATCCCAGCCGCCGGCGAGCACTCTGAACCCAAGACGACGAACACGAAGGCAAAGAGGAGAATCATGAACATCGGGGACGAACTGCGCGGCGTGGTCCGGGGCCGGGTGCTCGCGGCGGGCGACAGCGGATTCGACGAAGCGCGGCGCGCCTGGAACCTCGCGGTGGACCAGCACGTCCGGGCGGTGGTCGAGGCCGCCGACACCGACGACGTGGCCGCTCTCGTCCGGCACGCCCGCCTCGCCGGGCTGACCATCGCGGCACAGCCGAGCGGCCACGGAGCGACCGGCGACTTCAACACGACAGGCGGCTTCAACACGACGGGCGGCTTCCGCGCGACTGGTGACCTCCGCGCTGCCGGTGACCTCGGCGAGGTGATCCTGCTCCGCACCGCACGCCTGGACGAGCTGGAGATCCGTCCGGACGAGCGGATCGCCCGAGTCGGCGCGGGCGTCGACTGGGGGCGCGTCCTGAAGGCGGCGAGCCCGCATGGCCTGACCGGTCTCTCGGGCAGCAGCCCGGTGGTCACCGTCACCGGCTACACCCTCGGCGGCGGGCTGAGCTGGTTCGGCCGCAAGTACGGATGGGCGTCCGGGAGCGTCCGCGCGTTCGACATCGTGGACGCGGCCGGTGCCCGCTCCCGGGTGACGTCCGAGACCGACCCGGACCTGTTCTGGGCACTGCGCGGCGGGGGCGGCGACTTCGCGATCGTCACCGCGATCGAGTTCGCCTTGCATCCGGCGCCGCAGCTTCACGGCGGCCGGATGCTGTGGCCCGCCGAGCAGGCTCCCGCCGTCCTGGACGCCTACCGGGAGATCACCGCGGCGGCACCGGACGAGCTGACCGTCTGGTACGAACTGCTCAAGTTCCCGGGTGCGGCCCAGCTGACGGCGATCGACAGCGCCTTCCTCGGCGACGGAGGCGACGCGGAGGCACTCCTGCGTCCGCTCGACAAGATCCCCGGAAGGATCTCCGATTCCAGCGCGCCGCTGCCGGTCGCCGACCTGGGATCGATCACCGCGGAGCCGACCGACCCGGGCCCCGGACGATCCCGCGCGGAACTGCTGACCGAACTGACCGACGACGTGGCGGCGGCGCTGCTGGAACGCCCCGTCGACCCGCTGCTCAGCGTCCAGTTGCGGCACCTCGGCGGCGCGCTGGCCCGCCCGTCCGGCACGCCCGCCGGGCATCTGGACGAGCCGTTCGCCCTCTACATGTTCGGCGTCCCCGGCGAGGACGGCGGCACGGCCGTGCGCGACCGCCAGCAGGAGATCGCGAACGCCCTCGTCCCGTACACGACGGGCCGCAAGCCGTTCACCTTCCTCGCTCCCGGCGAGCGCGCCGCGAACGCCTTCACGCCCGGTACGCTCGCCCGGCTCCGCGACCTGAAGCGCAGCCGCGACCCGCACGGCGTCTTCCGCAGCAACTTCCCCGTCCTCAATTGATGCGCGCACAACCTGCCCAAGCACAGCGGACCCAACGCAGCACGTGCTGCGCGGAACCGCCCCGCGCAGCACGACCGGCGCGGACGCCCAGCGCGGCACGACTCGCGCGGGACGACCAGCCCAGCACGACCGGCGCGCGACGCCCGGCGCAGCACAGACCGGCGCAGCACAGACCGGCGCAGCACAGACCGGCGCAGCACAACCGGGGCGGTGGGACGGGCGTTGCATGACCCGCGCAGCACGACCGCGCAATGCGACCGCGCAATGCGAACGGCGTGGCGGGCTGCCGGGTGGAGCACGGCGCCCGCCCCGCCGGGGGCGGCGGGGCGGGTGTGTACGGCAGGGTGGATCAGCTGAAGTACTCGATGAACGGGGACTTCTTGTCGAGGGCGGAGTCGGTGCCGGCGCTCACGATGGCGGAGGTGCCGGGGCGTGCGTCGGCGTCGGTGGCCTGGACGGCGCCGGAGCGGGCCGGGCCGTTGAGGATCGTCCAGGACGAGCCGTTGTAGTGCATGTACTGCGTCTTGTTCCCGGTGGTGATCGGGAGCATGACGACGCCGCCGCCGCCGTCGGACGACAGCCCGATGCCGGCGGCGTTCAGCGGGGTGTTGACCGTCTTCCAGGAGGTCCCGTCGTAGCGCAGGATCGCGTTGGTGATCTGGGCGTTCTGCCGGACGCGCAGCACGTAGACGTTCGTCGGCGAGTCGGCGACGATGCGGTGCAGGGTGCCCTGGAAGGCGGGGACGCCCATGTTGCCGGGCACGTCGATCTTCTTCCAGGACGTCCCGTTGAAGTGCATCACCAGGCCGGTGACGGAGGTGCCGCTCGACGACGTTGTGCCGGCGAGCCAGACGTCGTCCTTGGAGCGGACGTCCACGGCGGTGATCGAGGAGGACGGCGGCAGCGGAACCTGTGGGTCGACCCAGGCGCTGCCCGTCCAGCGGAGGATGGCGCTGGGTCCGCCTGCGGCGGCGTCGATCCCGGCGATGGAGTAGGCGGTGCCGTCGGGAGCGGCGGAGACGGCCGTCGGGAAGCCCACCAGCGGGTAGGACACCTGGTTCCACTTGGTGCCGTTCCAATGGAGGCTGGTGGTGCCCCACATGCTGTAACCGATGATCCATGCCTTGTCGGCGCCGGCGACGGCGACGTCGGTGGGCGTGAAGCCGACCGGGCTGGTGTCGGCGACCCAGGACGAGCCCGTCCAGCGTGCGATCTTGGCCTGGGGGCTGAAGAAGGAGCCGGCGGCGCCGACGGCCCATCCGGCGTTCTGGGCGCCGAAGTCGACCCTGTCGAGGGTGCCGTTGTAGTTCAGCGCCGCGCCGGGGATGTCCTTCCAGCCGGCGGCGTGCGCGGGGGCGGCCACGGCGACCGTCCCGGCACCGCAGGCCAGGGCGGTGGCGACCACCAGCAGCGCGTTCCTTCGCATCTGTGCACTCCCAAGATCATCGCAAGGCTGAGGCACGAGAGTACGGCAATACTTACTGGGAGGTAATGGGAACTCCCCTAGCGGCCAGAACAGGACGCATCAGGCACTTGCGTCACATACGTCAAGACGCCCGGAACCAGTTGATTCCGGGCGTCTCGGCGTTACGGCGTCTCGGCGTCTCGGCCGGGGCCGGCGGCGAAGCCAGGGTGGGGCTACTCGCCCTTCCAGTTCGGCTTGCGCTTCTCGGCGAACGCCGCCGGTCCCTCCTGGGCGTCCTTGGACGTGAAGACGGGCAGCACGATGTCCTGCTGCTTCTTCCACGCCTCGTCCGACGACCAGTCCGCGGACTCGACGATGACCTTCTTGGTCGCCGCGAGCGCCAGCGGGGCGTTCTCGGCGACCTTCAGGGCCAGTTCCTTGGCCGCCGCGAGCGCGCCGCCCGACTCGGCGAGCCGGTTGACGAAACCGAGTTCCGCCATCCGCTCCGCCGGATACTTGTCGCCGGTGAGCGCGATCTCCATCGCGATGTGGAACGGGATGCGCTGCGGCAGCCGCAGCAGCCCGCCGCCCGCCGCGACCAGGCCGCGCTTCGGCTCCGGAAGCCCGAACTGGGCGTCCTTCGCCGCGACGATCATGTCGCAGGACAGCGCGACCTCACAACCGCCGGCGAGCGCGTAGCCCTCGACGGCGGCGATCAGCGGCTTGGCCGCCGGACGCTCGGTGATGCCGGCGAACCCGCGTCCCTCGACGGTCGGGTTGTCGCCCGTCAGGAAGCCCTTCAGGTCCATGCCGGCGCAGAACGTCCCGCCGGCGCCGGTGAGGATGCCGATGGACAGGTCCTTGCGGGAGTCGAGCTCGTCGACGGCCGCCGCGATGCCCCGCGCCACCTCGCCGTTGACCGCGTTGCGGGCCTCGGGACGGTTGATGGTGATGACGAGGACGGCGCCGTCTTCTTCGGTGAGCACAGCGGCGTTTCCGGGGGGCGCGGAGGGTCGTCCCCCCTCGGGCGATACAGCGTCGGTCATTCGGGCCTCACTTCGGCTGGAAGCGGATACCGCCGTCGAAGCGGATGGTCTCGCCGTTCATGTAGTCGTTCTCGACCAGGGACTTGACGAGGTGCGCGAACTCCGACGCCTTGCCCATCCGCTTCGGGAACGGGACGGGCGCGGCGAGCTTGGCCTTGAACGCGTCCGCGGCCTCGCCCTCGCCGTAGATCGGGGTGTCGATGATGCCCGGGCAGATGGTGTTCACCCGGACGCCGATCGCGGCGAGGTCGCGCGCGGCCGGCAGCGTCATGCCGATGATGCCGCCCTTGGACGCCGAGTAGGCGAGCTGCCCGGTCTGGCCCTCGATGCCGGCGATGGACGCGGTGTTGATCACCACGCCGCGGGCGCCGTCGGCGTCGGCGGGCTCGGTCTTGGAGATGGCGGCGGCGCCGATCCGCATCAGGTTGAAGGTACCGATCAGGTTGATCCGGATGACGGTCTCGTAGGAGGCGAGGTCATGCGGTGTGCCGTCGCGGTTCACGGTCCGCGACGCCCAGCCGATGCCGGCGCTGTTGACGATGACGCGCAGCGGGTTGCCGGTGTCGACGGCGGCCTGGACGGCGGCCTGCACCTGCTCCTCGTTCGACACGTCCGTCTTGACGAAGACACCGCCGACCTCGTCGGCGAGGGCCTTGCCCTTGTCCTCGTTCAGGTCGGCGATGACCACCTTGGCGCCGTCGGCGGCCAGCGCGCGGACGGTGGCCTCACCGAGGCCGCTCGCTCCACCGGATACGACGGCGGAAACTCCGTTCAGGTCCATAAGCAGCACCTTACGTCAGGGACCGAATGTGGTTCGGGGTGATGTTACCCAGAGGTCACCACGCGCGCCGCTCACCCCCCGGCGGATTGCGGAGCACGATGTTACTCAAGGGTCACAATAGGGGGAACGTTTGCTCTCCGCCGCCCCGGGCACGCGCTCCCCATGAACCAGGTGAGCCGCGGGCCTTGACGGGCCGGCTCCTCACCAGGAACTCCTCACCAGGAACTCCTCACCAGGAACAGGGTCACGATCGGAGCGAACCGGGAAGCGTGGGGGCTCGTCCCCCCACGGGGAGCAGAGCCATGAGCGAGCGACCGGCACAGAGCCAGCCATACCCCGGCCGGACCGGGGACATGTCACCCGAACCCCGCGACGAGATGCGCGACTACACCGGGAGCGGCCTGCTGGACGGGCGCCGCGCCCTCATCACCGGCGGCGACTCCGGCATCGGGCGCGCCACCGCCGTCGCGTTCGCCAAGGAGGGCGCCGACGTCGCGATCACGTACCTGGAGGAGGACGACGACGCCCGGCACACCGCGCGCCTCGTCGAAGCGGCCGGACGCCGCTGCTTCACGTTCGGCGGCGACCTGGCCGAGGAACGGCACTGCCGCGAGGTCGTCGAGCACGCCGTCCGCGACCTCGGCGGGCTCGACCTGCTCGTCCTGCACCACGGCACGCAGACACCGGTGAAGGACGTCCGCGAGATCGACGACGCGCAACTGCGCCGGACGTTCGACGTGAACGTCTTCGCGTTGTTCTGGACCGTCCAGCAGGCCCTCGACCACATGGGGCCGGGATCGTCCATCATCATCACGGGCTCCATCAACGGGCTGCGCGGCAACAAGACGCTCATTGACTACTCCGCCAGCAAGGCGGCCGCGATGACGCTGATGGAGTGCCTCGCCCAGAACCTCATGGACCGCGAGATCCGCGTCAACTGCGTCGCCCCCGGCCCGGTCTGGACGCCGCTGATTCCGGCCACGTTCGAGGAAGAACGCGTCGAGAGCTTCGGGCAGCAGGCACCGATGGGACGCGCCGCCGACCCCGACGAGATCGCACCGTCCTACGTGTTCTTCGCCTCCAACCGCCAGTCGTCGTACTACACGGGGCAGACGCTGGTGCCGGCGGGCGGCGAGATCCATCCGGGCTAGTGGACGGCTGATGAATCTTCAGCGAAGCGACCCCGCCGAGCCCGGCTTCGGACGGCGCAAGCACGGCAAGGGCTTCGTGTATCTCGGTCTCGACGGCCGTCCTCTGGACGACCCGTCCGAGAAGGAACGAATCAGGTCGCTGGTCATCCCACCCGCATGGAAGGACGTCTGGATCTGCCCTGACCCGGACGGCCACATCCAAGCGATCGGCACCGACGCGGCCGGACGACGCCAGTACCTCTACCACGAGGCATGGCGGGAACAGCGCGACCGAGAGAAATACAAGCACGTCCTAGAACTCGCCGACCGGCTGCCCAAGGTCCGCGACACGCTCGCCGAACATCTCGCCGGACGCGGCTACGGCCGTGACCGGGTGCTCGCCGCCGCCGTCCGCCTCATCGACCTCGGGTTCTTCCGCATCGGCGGGGAGGCGTACGCGTCGGAGAACGGCACGTTCGGGCTCGCCACCGTACTGCGCGAGCACGTCACCTGCCGGCGCAACGAGGTCGCCTTCGAGTACCCGGCGAAGGGTTCGAAGGAGCGGTACCAGTCCGTCGCCGAAGAGGACGTCTGCAAGGTCGTGAGCGGCCTCAAGCGCCGCCGCGACGACTCCCCCGAACTGCTCGCCCACCGCACCCGCGACGGCTGGCACGACGTCACGACCACCGACATCAACGACTTCGTCAGGGAGGTCACCGGCGGCGACTTCACCGCCAAGGACTTCCGCACCTGGCACGCCACCGTCCTCGCGGCGGTCGGGCTCGCCGTGTCCGTCCGCGCCGGCGACAGCGACACGGACGCCGGCGACAGCGACACGGACATCGACACCAACACCGGTACGGACACCGGCGCCGCCCGCAAGGGCAAGGGCAAGGGCAGCGAGACAGCCCGCAAGCGCGCCGTCGTCCGCGTCGTCAAGGAGGTCGCCTCCTACCTCGGCAACACCCCGGCCGTGGCGCGGGCCTCCTACATCGACCCCCGCATCATCGACCTCTACGAGGAGGGCCGGACCATCGCACCCGCCCTCGGCAAACTCGGCGTGGAGACCGCGGAGGGCGAACTCGCCACCCAGGGCCCCGCCGAACGGGCAGTCCTCGACCTGCTCCGCGCCGCGGACTGACCGAGATGGGCGACCGCGAGATCTCTCCCCTCCAACCAGATCTCACGATCGCCCACCGTCCGTCCCCCGGAGGCATGCGCTTCACCATGCGGAGACGCTCTCCTGGACGCGGTGACGCCCGGCCGCTTCCGATGTGTCGAGGCGGTACAGCGCGTAGGCGTGCTGCAGTACGGGCAGGGCGACATTGCGCACCCGAACCCCGCCCTGGGTGAGGCCCTTCTCCGTTCCCCTATGCGCGTGGCCATGCACGGCGAGGTCGGCACCGGCCGAGTCGATCGCCTCACCCAGCAGGTAGCTGCCAAGGAAGGGATAGATCTCCGGCGGCTCGCCCTGAAGGGTGTCCTCTGCGGGCGAGTAGTGCGTCAGGCTGATGGTCACGTCCGCGTCCAAGCCCAGGAGTGCTGTACAGAGCCGTCCGGCGAAGTCCTTGGTGTGCGCGACGAACGCCTTCATCTCCCGTTCGCCGAAGTCGCTGGCGCACTTGCCCTCGAACCCGCCGCCGAACCCCTTTCCGCCCGCGATGCCGAGCCTCGTCCCGCCGCAGTCCAGGACCGTCCCGTCCCCCTCCAGGACGGTCACACCGGCGTCGCGCAGCACGTCCGCGATCTCCTCCTCGGCGTCGGAGTGGTAGTCGTGGTTTCCGAGGACCGCGACCACCGGGACGCCGACGTCACGCAGCTCACCCGCCGCGATCCGGCCCTCCTCGACCGTCCCGTGCCTGGTCAGGTCGCCGGCGACCAGGAACACGTCCGCCTGGTCGGCCAGCGCGGACAGGTGCCGCCGGTACGTCCCGGCGGCCTCCGGCCCGACGTGCAGGTCCCCCGCCGCAGCCACATGGATCATGAAAGCCTCTCCTCCCCCTCCGGCTCGGCGACCGCGACGACGTGCACCTCGTTGCAGATCTCGCGGCCTTCGGCGACGCCCCGGGCGGCCTCCTCCACGTCCCGCCGCCGCTCCTCGCTCACCACCTCACCGCGCAGATGCACGACATCGCCGCGAATGTCGACGCGGATGCCCAGTTCGTACGCCTCGTTCGCGAGCCTCTCTTGAATGTGCGCGGACAGATATCCGGGCAGATCAGCCACACCACGATCCCTTTCGGTCACCGTCGCCTCCTCTCACTCACAACACGCCCCCAACGCACGACGCACCCCCACGACGCACCCCCAGCGCACGACGCACCCGGCGCACGACGCATCCAGCCACAGCAGGCGGGTCACAGGACGTCCTCCTCGATGACGTGGAGGCGGGCGAGCAGCGTCAGGAAGGCGTAGGCGTACGGAGATCGCCCCGTCTCGGCGGCGACCACGCGCCAGTCCACCTGCTCCCGCACCGCCCGGCTCACGTGCAGGAACCCGCTGAAGTCGCAGGCGGTCTCGGTGAACGCCAGCAGCCTCATGATCATCAGGTCGGTGGCGGGGAGGACGGGCATGAGCACCGCCCCGACGGTCATCTCGTCCGCCCGCCCGAGCAGTTCACCGTCCACCGGACGGCCCGACGGGGTGTGGATCAGGTCGATGAGGTACTCACCGTCGCACGCCTTCTCCAGCCAGTTCTCCGGGCTCTCCAGATGCGTCATGCCCGCGGCGCCGAGCGCGTCCAGCGCCGCCTGGACGTCCCGCTGACGCACCACGAAGTCGACGTCGTGCGTCGACACGGCCGCGCCGTGCGCGTACGCGGCGAACCCGCCCGCGAGCGCGTACTCGATGCCGGCGTCCCGTAGCGCGGCGGCCGCGCGCTTCAGGCTCAGCAGCAGTCTGTCCGCCGCGCCGCCCAAGCCGGGACCCGGACCGGCGGTACCGGACCCGCGGCCCATGAGCTTGGGTTCTGTCCGCACATCCCCCACGCGATCCCCTGGTCAATAACGGTCGCGGTGGCGGTACCCGGGGACGCGCAGGTCATGCCTCGGCCGTCACCCCGGGACGCGGTATTCGGCGGGCGGTGTCGGCGTCGTGCCGAAGCAGGTGGCGATGGGGTCCTCGATCGAGCACCAGCCCGGCTCGCGTACCGGCACATACCCAGATGGAACGCCCTGGTTCGCGATGATCGACCGGTAGGTCGGAACGGCGTCGGTCGGACGACGCTCCAAGGACGGGTCGGTCAGCACGTCCACCGTGTACAGCCCGAAGCGTGGCCGGTAGCTGCCCCATTCGTAGTTGTCCGTGAGGCTCCAGTAGTTGTAGCCCATCATCTTGACGCCCTCGGCCATCGCCCGCTGGACCCAGTAGAGGTGGTCCCGCAAATGGTCCGTGCGCGTGTAGCCGTCCGGGCGCGGCTTGCCGTCGTCGGTCGGCATGCCGTGCTCGACGATGTACACGGGCAGGTGCGGTAGCCGTCGCTGGTAGTTCTTGAGGACGTAGTACAGCCCCTCCGGCTCCGGGTCGATCTTCCAGAACTCGCCGGTGAGGGCGTACACGGCGCTGAAGTTCTCAAGGTTCGCGCCGTAGTAGTAGTCGATCCCGATGAAGTCGAGCTTGTCGGTGACGTCGTTGAACAGGGCCGCGTCGAAGATTCCGTTAATGGCCGTCCCGTACGCGACGTTGCTCGACACCATGGCTTCCGGGTCGACCCTGTGAATCATGTCGTAGGCGGCACGGTGGGTCTTGATGAGGGCGTCGCGCATCGTCAGCATCTGGCCGATGTTCATCGGACGGGTGGTCAGTTCCTTGTAGATGTAGGCACTGGCCTCGTTGAACGTGATCCAGATGACGTCTTGGTCCTTGTAGCGGTTGACGACGAACTCGGCGTTGCGCAGCCAGTCTTCCTGTGTGCGCGGGTTGTCCCAGGCGCCCTGGTCTGCCACCCATCCCGGGTACACCCAGTGGTCGAGCGTGAGCATAGGCCGCATCCCGTTCGCCTTGATCTGGCGGATGAGGTCGTCGTAGTAGGCGATCGCGTCCGGGTCGCGGTGCCCCCGGCGCGGCTCGATCCGCGACCACTCGATGGACGTGCGGAAGACGTCCACACCGAGGCCCTTGGCGAGCTTCAGGTCACTGGGGTAGCGGTGCCGGAAGTCGACGGAGTCGCCGTACGGGTGCTCGACCCCGTTCGCCCCCTCCTCCGCGTATCTCGTCCAGTTGCTGTCCGGGAACGAACCCTCGCTCTGGAACCCGGACGTGGAGACACCCCAGAGGAAGCCCTGCGGGAACTTGACCGTTGACGGTTTGTCCTGGGCGGTCGCAGGTGACGCGGCGACCAGCGCCAGCGCCACCGACAGGGTGAGGGCTGATAGGAGACGTGCGGGACGCGCTCTGCCGGGCCTGCCGAACACGGGGCTCCCTCCGGAGACCGGACATGAATCTCCTTCGGACTACAGGTGGCTTGGGCGTCCCCGTCAACCCCCTGGACCGGCCGAATCCGGCTATCCGGCCCAACCACTCCACCCGCCACCCCGAGGCCGCCCCCGGTGCGACTCACCCGAAAAGTCGATCACTAGCGGTCATTTAGCGATCTGTGATCGACCCCACAAATGGCCGGTCCCGGGAGCCGAGTTATCCACAGAACGCCGTTCTATCTACCCGCCTTCACTCGGGGCGCGAGCATAGACGTCGATCTTCATTCGGGATCGGTGATGCGTATCACACATTCCGGAATGGGGTCGAAACATACGCAGGCCATCGCGGGGGCCTCCGCCCCACTGCCAGTGCCTGCCGACACGAAAATGCCGAGGGGATTTGCCTTGTTCGCCCGAGTCCGCCTACGTTCCTGCTCGGTTCATGCGGCACAGAAGGCCGCCCAGATAACAGAACACGCACTCCGACGAGCGGCCGCGACGTGCCTGGCCACCATTGCGCAGCCGGCACGTCCTCCCAGGGCCGTCCCCTCGGCCCCCTCCCCGAAGGCCGCCGTCGGTCGCCGAGTCCGTGCAGCCGAGAGGCACGGAACCGGAAGCGGCCGTGATTCTCCTGCGTCCTCCTTGATGACGCTTTGGAGCCGCACGGCCGCGGCATCCCGAATCCATGGTGAACACCCCGTGGATGACGGCTGCCCGGTAGGCACCACCCGCGAGGTCTGGAGTCATTCTGAATACCCCCCGAATCACCTCGAAGACCGGAATCACCACTGGCGGCCTCGCCCTCACCACGGCCGCGGCACTGGGAACATCCCTCCTCGCAGCCGCCCCCGCAGAGGCAGCAGCACCATCGCAAAAGAACCGCACCCTCACGGCCACACCGACCACCACGACGATGCCGACCACCCATGCCAAGCTGGCCACCACGGCCAGGCCGGTCGCCGCGGCCTCCACATCCCGGACCGGGAAGCAGAAGAAGCGCGCCGCCTACGCCGTGAAGTACGCCGCGAAGCAGATCGGCGATCCGTACCGCTACGGCGGGACGGGCCCGGGCTCATGGGACTGCTCGGGCCTCGCCGGAGGCGCCTGGCGCAAGGCCGGGGTGAAGCTCCCCCGCACCAGCCAGCAGATCTATCGCGCCGTGAAGAAGAAGGTCTCCTGGAAGGGAGCCGTCAAGGGCGACCTGCTGTTCTTCTACAGCGGCCGGTCCCACGTCGGCATCTACGCCGGCCACGGCTACATGATCCACGCGCCCAACTCACGCTCCCGGGTCAAGAAGCTCAAGCTGAACGCCTACTACAAGCGAAACTTCAACGGCGGCGTCCGCCCCGGCCTCTAGCCCGGCCCCGGCCTCCAACCCACCCCCGGCCTCTAGCTCAGCCTCGGCCTCCAACCCGCCCCCGCCCCCAGACGGCGCCAGGCGGGGCCGCCGGGGGGATGGGTGGCGGGGGGATTGGTGGCGGGGGGCTACGTGAGGGGCGGGTAGTCGGTGTAGCCGCGGTGGTCGCCGCCGTAGAACGTCGCCTGGTCCGCCTCGTTGTAGGGGCCGCCGGCCTTGATTCGGGCGGGCAGGTCCGGGTTGGCCAGCCACATCTCGGCGAACGCGACCGCGTCGGCCACGCCCTCCCGCAAGGCCTCGGCGCCGTACTCCGGCTTGGAGGGGAACGACTCGGGCGTCGGGTGCGGGTTGAGGATCAGCGCGCCGGGCCACTCGGCACGGATCCGGCGGGTCGTCCCGCGGTCGCCCAGCTCCATGACGTGCAGGTAGGCGAGGCCGTACGGGGCGAGTGCGGCGATCAGCGCCGAGTACAGCTCGGGAGTGTCGCTTTCGCTGACGCCGTTCGCGGTGCCGCCCGGCGACACGCGGAAGCCCACCCGGTCGGCGCCGATCGTGTCCGACACCGCCTGCGCGACCTCGACGGCGAACCTGATGCGGTTCTCGACCGTCCCGCCGTACGCGTCGGTCCGGGTGTTGCTGCCGTCGGCGAGGAACTGCTGGATCAGGTAGCCGTTCGCGCCGTGCAACTCCACCCCGTCGAACCCGGCCTCGATCGCATTGCGCGCCGACGCGGCGAAATCGTCGACGGCCTGCACGATGTCGTCAAGCGTCATCTCCCGGGGCTCGGGGTGGTCGAGCATCCCGTCCGGGGTGAACAACTGCTCGCCGGACGCGATCGGCGAAGGCCCGAGCGGCAACCCCCCATCCGGGTACAGGACGGGGTGGCCGACACGGCCCGCGTTCATCAGCTGGGCGAAGATCCGTCCGCCCTCGGCGTGGACGGCGTCGGTCACCGTCCGCCATGCCGCCACCTGGTCGGCGGAGTGCAACCCGGGCGTGAGGATGTACCCCTGACCCCGGACGCTCGGCTGCGTTCCCTCGGTGATGATCAGCCCGGCGCCGGCGCGCTGCCGGTAGTACTCGGCGGTCAACTCGGTCACGGTGCCGTCCTCGGTGGCCCGGCTGCGGGTCATCGGCGCCATCACCAGGCGGTTGGACAGCTCCACCTTCCCCGCGGACAGTGGCTCGAACAGTTCCTGCATGATGTCCTCCTAGTGCGTTCTCGCTGGTCAAGAACGTACGAGCCATCCACTACGGAACGAATCCGTATGACTTCGGTAGTTCGGCCCGTAGTTTGGACTCGTGCTCTACGGGCGGAACGACGAACAGGCGCGAATCTCCTCGCTGCTCTCAGAGGCACGCGAGCACGGCCGCAGCGGCGCGCTCCTCCTGCGCGGGGAGGCCGGCATCGGCAAGTCGGCGCTGCTCACCGAGGCGGCGCGGCTTCTTCCGGCGGACGGGCCTCCGCATGTCCTGCGGGTGACCGGCATCGAGGCGGAGTCCGACATCGCCTACGCGGGCCTCAACCAGCTGCTGTGGCCCGTCCGGGACCGGCTGAACGTCCTCCCACCCCCGCAGGCCGCAGCGCTGCGCTCCGCCCTCGGCGGACCGGACACCGCGCCCGCCGAACCCGGGAGGGACCGCTTCACCACCGGCCTCGCCGTCCTCACGCTGTTCGCCGACCTCGCCGGCGAGAACGGCCCGGTCCTGATCCTGGTGGACGACGCGCAGTGGCTCGACACCGCGACATCCGAGGCGCTGCTGTTCGCGGCGCGGCGGCTCGCGGCCGAAGGCGTGGTGATGCTCTTCGCCTCGCGCGACGACGTGTTCACCGGCACCGGCCTGCCCGAACTGCGCCTGGAAAGGCTGGCGCGCGGCGACGCCGAACGGCTCCTCGCGGCGCGCGACCTGACGCCCACCCGCCGCGCCCGGGTGATCCGGGAGGCGGCCGGCAACCCCCTCGCCCTGCAGGAACTGGGCGCCGCCGGCACCCGCCTCGTGGACGGCCCCGACCCGCTGCCCGTCGCCGACCGGGTGCTCGCCTCGTTCCGCGCCCAGATCGGCCGCCTCCCGGAGAGGACCCGGCTGATGCTGCTGATCACGGCGGCGGAGGGACGCGGGCACATGCCGACGCAGCTGAACGCGGCGCACAGCCTGGGCGTGGACCTCGCCGACCTGGAGGAGGCCGAACGGGCCCGGCTGGTGGCGGTCACCGGCCGCAGCATCGCGTTCCGCCACCCGCTGATCAGGGCGGCCTCGTACCACGGTGCGCCCGCCGCGCGGCGCATCACCGTTCACCAGGCGCTCGCCGACACCGCCGACGACCCGGACTGCCGCGCCCGCCACCGCGCGTCCGCGGCCATGGCGCCGGACGAGGACGTCGCCGCCGAGCTGCAGGACGCGGCGGAGCGGGCCCGCCGCCGCGTGGCGTACGCGACGGCCGCTGCTCTGTACCGGCAGGCGGCCGACCTGACGCCCGTCCCGGACATGCGGGCCGAGAGGCTCGGCACCGCCGCCTCCCTGGTCCTTCAGGCGGGACGGCTCGACGAGGCCGAGGACCTCGCCGTCCAGGCGGAGAAGCTCACCACCGACCCCGCCGGTCCCGCGCGGCTCGCCCGCGTCCACGCCGCCGTCGAGTACGAGCGGGGTGACCCGCGCGCCGCGTCCCGCATGATGGTCGACAACGCCGCCGTCGCGGCGCCGGACGAGCGCGCCGCGATGCTGCGGACCGGCGCCGTGTACGGGTGGACGTCCGGTGAGCTGCCCGCCGTCCTGCGGGCCGCCGAGTTGCTTCCGGGCGACCGCATGGTCAGCGGGCTCGCCCTCCTGGCCCGTGGCGACCACGCCCACGGCCTCCCGCTCCTCACGCAACTGGTCGCGGAAATCCGCGACGGCCGGGTTCACCGCGACGACGCCAGCGACCACACCCACTTCCTAGGCGACCACACCCACGCCGCCAGCGACCACAGCCCTGCCCCCGGCGACCACGCCGTAGGCGCGGCAAGCCTTGCGCGCGGTCTCGGCGACCACGTCCTCGGCTCAGGCGGCCCCGACCTCGGTCCCGGAGATCGCATTCAGGGCGCTGTAGCCGCCGGGCACGGCTCGGGAAGCCTCGCCCCTGACACGGCGAACCGCCTCCGCGGTGCGGGACATGACGTCCTCGGTGTGGGGGATCTGGTGCGCGGCGCGCAGCTCGCGCTGATCATCGGTGCGGACGAGGCCGCGCTGGAACTGGCGGCCGCCGAAGTCGCGCATTCCCGGCGGCACGGGCTGATCGGCGCGCTGCCGAACATCCTCCAGACGCTGGCCCAGGCGCAGATCGCGGCCGGCCGGCACGCGGACGCCGAGGCCACCGTCGCCGAGGCGATCGCGCTGGCCCGCGACACCGGCCGCCCCCACCGGGAGGGACGTCTCGGCGCCGTGCTGTCGCGCGTCGCGGCGATCGAGGGCGACGAGGCCCGGCTGCGCGAGCTGATCGCCCCGCTGGTCATCGCCGGGGCCCCGCCGGCCCGCGGCGGGCTCGCCGACAGTGCCCTAGCCCTCCTCGACCTCGGCCTCGGCCGCTACGACGACGCGCTGCGCCGCCTCGACGAGATCGCCCACGGCCCCCGCCGCCACAGCACGGGCAGCATGGTCTCCGCCGCCGACCATGTCGAGGCGGCGGTGCGTTCCGGGCGGCCCGAACTCGCGCACGCTCCCTTCGAGCGGTTCCGCGCCTGGGCGGAGGCAGGCAGGCAGACGTGGGCCCTCGCCGTCGCCCTCCACTGCGAAGCCCTGCTGACCGACAGCGAGGAACCGTACGCACGCGCCGTCCAGCTACACGAGCAGTCGACGCGGCCGTTCGAGCGGGCTCGCACTGAACTCCTCTACGGCGAGTGGCTGCGGCGGGCCCGCCGCCGCTCCGACGCACGTGTTCCGCTGCGTTCCGCAGTGGAAATCTTCGAGTCCCTACGGGCAACCCCCTGGCTGGACCGCGCGCGCGCCGAACTTCGGGCCACCGGCGAGGCGGGCCCCTCCGTGCCCACGGCACCGGACCTTCTCGACCGCCTCACCCCGCAGGAGCTTCAGGTCGTCCGCATGGCGGCCGAGGGCACGAGCAGCCGCGAGATAGCCTCGCAACTCTTCCTCAGCCCGCGAACGGTCGAGTACCACCTCTACAAGGCGTACCCGAAGCTCGGCATCTCGTCCCGCAAGGAACTGTCCCGCCTCTCCCTGGAACCCGCCACCACATGACGACCCGCGCCTATGCCTCACTCCAGGGCCTCGCCCTGGGGGACGCTCTGGGCTCCCAGTTCTTCGTCCCGGCCAACCGCCACGCCTTCGAAACGCAGACGCTTCCCCCTGGCCCTTGGCAGTGGACGGACGACACCGAGATGGCCGCGTCCATCTACCTCGTCCTGTCCCGGCACGGCACCATCGACCAGGACGCTCTCGCCGCAAGCTTCGCCGAACGGCACGACTTCGACCGCGGCTACGGCCCCTCCACGGGACGGCTCCTGCGGCTCATCCGCGAAGGGGGCGACTGGCGTGCTCTCGCCAGGGAACCGTTCGACGGCGCAGGCTCATGGGGAAACGGTGCCGCGATGCGTGTCGCGCCCATCGGCGCCTGGTTCGTGGACGACCCCGCCGAAGCAGCCCGCCAAGCCGCGCTCTCCGCCGAGGTAACGCACCCTCACCCCGAGGCAGTAGCGGGCGCCATCGCCGTGGCCGTCGCCGCAGCCCTCGCACCCACCAGACCACCGCCCGGCAAGTTCATGGACGAGATCCTCCGTCACGTCCAGGCCGGTACCGTCCGCACGGGCATCACCGAGGCCCGCCACCTTCTGACCATCAGCGACCCGTCGACCGCGTCCGCCGTGCTCGGCAACGGACGTCAGGTCGCCGCGCACGACACCGTCCCGTTCGCCCTCTGGGCCGCCGCACGGAACCTCGGCGACTACGAACGGGCGTTCTGGACGACGGCGGCCGCAGGCGGGGACGTCGACACCACCTGCGCCATCGTCGGCGGCATCCTCGGAGCCGCCCCCGCCGCCTGGCTGCCCGACTGCGAACCGCTGCCGTCCTGGGCGCTATGAGAGGGTTCGGTCGAGGAAGTCCACGGTGAGCCGCCACGCCCGCTCCGCGGGCTCCGGCTGGTGGAACATCGGCGCCTTCCGGTTGTGGAACGCGTGCCCGCCGTCCTCCTGGACGTGGACCTCCATGTCGTCCCGTCCGTCCACCGCGCGCTCCACCTTGGCGACGTCCTCCCGAGGGATGTACGGGTCGCTCCCACCGAAGTGGAACTGCGCCGGCCCCCGAATGGCGTCGATCTGTCCCAAAGCATCCGGAACGCCCGACCCGTAGTAGGACACCAGGGCATCGACCTCGGCGTTGGCGGCCAGCAGATACGCGACGGTCCCGCCGAAGCAGAAGCCCAGGACGCCGACCTTGCCGACACCCGGCAGCCCCTTCAGGACCGCCAGCGCCGCCGCCGCGTCCTCAACGCCCTTCTCCCAGTCGAACCGGGACACCATCGACATCCCCGCCGGGACCGCCTCCTCGTTGTGCACGACCGCCCAGTCCGGCTCGATCCGCCAGAACATGTCGGGCGCCGCCACGACGTACCCGAGCGCCACCAGATCTTCGGCGACCGCCTCCATGTACTCGCCGACCCCGAAGATCTCCTGGACGAGCAGGATCCCCGGCCCCCCGCCGTCCGGAGCCCACACATGCAGGTTGAACTCACCGTCCGGGACAACGACCTTCTCAACGCGCGTCATATCACCCGATGATCGCGTAAACGGCGCTCGCATGCGCGACGGTCTTCGAATCCGCCGTCATGTCGATCTCCGCGAACGCCAACGTCCGCCCCAGCTTCGTCACCTCGACCTCCACCAGCACGTCACGTCCCACCACCGGCCGCTGGAAGGACGTACTGAGCTGCACCGTCGTCATGGGCACGAAAGCGCCCTTCGCCCCCGAAACAGCGATCACGACCGCCGTGTCGGCGGCCGCCATCAACGCCTGCCCGGACAACGCCCCACCCTCCCGGGCCAGCCGATCGGACCACGGCAGCCGCAACACCGCCGTGCCGTCCCCGACCTCCTCAACGACCAGCCCCAGTTCCAGCACCCAGGGCGCAAAGTTGTCACGCAGGATTTCTTCAGGCTTCACCGTCACACCCGACATGATGCACGCTGAGGGCATGCACGACGAGATCTTCCTGCCGTCGACCTACACGACGGGCGTCCCCTACGAGACCTTCCGGAAGCTGCGCGCCGAATCCCCGGTCACCTGGGTCCCCGAACCCGCCGTCGGCCCCTGGCCCGCCGGCCCCGGCTACTGGGCGGTCTTCCGGCACGCCGACGTGAAACACGTCCTGCGCTCCCCGGACCTGTTCTCCTCGAACCTCGGCGCCACCCAGATCCGTGACCCCGACACGCCCGAGGATCTCGCGTTCGTCCGCGCCATGATGCTCAACCAGGACCCGCCCGACCACTCCCGCCTCCGCCGCATCGTCGCCGCCGCGTTCACCCCCCGCGCCGTCCGCGCCCTGGAAGAGACGATCAACGCCCGAGCCCGCACCCTCATCACCTCGGCCCTCGACGAGGAAACCGACTTCGTCGAACTCGCAGCCGACCTCCCCGTCTGGACACTGGCGCACATCATGGGCGTCCCCGACTCCGACCGCCGCCTCCTCTACGACTGGGCGTCCCGCGTCATCGGCTACCAGGACGACGAATACGCAGGCCTGTCCACCGCCGACGCCGCCTCAATGAGCCCCATGGCCCGAGAAGCCATGAAGTACCGCCCCACCACGTCCACCCACCCCGACGGCCGTCCCGTCAACCCCCGCTCCTACACGGCCCTGGCCGACATGTTCGCCTACGCCCACGCACTGGCGGCCGACAAGCGCGCCAACCCGTCCGGCGACATCATGTCCCGCATGCTCGAGGGCGGCCTTACCACCCAAGAGTTCGAGAACATGTTCTTCCTCTTCGCCGTCGCCGGAAACGAAACCCTCCGCAACGGCATCCCCGGCGGCCTCCTCACCCTCCTCGACCACCCGTCCGAACTGGCCCGCCTCCGCGCCGACCCGTCCCTCCTGCCGTCCGCCGTCGAGGAGATGCTCCGCTACTGGCCCCCGGTCATGGACTTCCGCCGCACCGCGGCAACGCCCCTGCAACTCGCCGGCCACGACATCGACGCCGGCGACAAAGTGGTCGTCTACCACGCCTCCGCCAACCGCGACGAAACCGTCTTCCCCTCCCCCGACCGCTTCGACATCACCCGCACCCCCAACGACCACGTCAGCTTCGGCTTCGGCCCCCACTTCTGCCTGGGCGCTCACCTCGCCCGCACCCAGATGCGCGCCATCTTCCGCGAGCTCCTCCCCCACCACATCACCCGCACCGGCACCCCCGTCCGCCTGGCCTCCAACTTCCAGAACGGCCTGAAGCACCTCCCCGTCCACCTGACCCCCACCCCATAACCACGTCGCAAACCCCCCAACGATCTCGGTACCCTTGCACGACGGGTCGCTAGCTCAATTGGCAGAGCTCCGGACTTTTAATCCGTAGGCTGTGGGTTCGAGTCCCACGCGACCCACCACCCTCACCAGGGAAAACACCCTCCTTCGGGCGCGCTGGGGATCATGCCTGGGGCCAGGATGAGGCCCTCCTGGGGACGGGGGATGCAGGCACAGATGCCTTGCAAAGTGCTCTTCTCCCCCCAGGCCGTCGTCGGGCAGGTTGGATCGCGCACCGTCCGGTCGTCAGGTGCGGAAACGGTATGTGGTTGTCCTTTCCCGGTCGAAGATCTCGTGTGGGGAGCCGAGGCTCTGCGTCGCGTGCGAGCCGCTACCAGGCGGGAGGCTGCGGGGCCGGTCGAGCCCGGGGTCTCGCACGCGTGTGCCTGTTCGTCCTGCTGGTGCGCTTTCGGGGCAGTCGCACCTGTCCGTTGCGTGGGGCGCGCTGCTTTCGGCGGGTCGGGCCTTTGCCGCGGCGGCGGTTGGTGCCGGGCACGATGCCGGCGGCGTGCATGAGCAGCGCGGCGGTCTTCTCGGCTGCGGTGCGGGCGACCTGGGGTAGGACGCTGGTGTAGGTGTCGGCGGTCAGCACGATGCTGGCATGCCCCAGCATCTCCTGCACCACCTTCAACTCCACACCCGCGGCCAGGGCCAGCGTCGCGGCGCCATGCCGCAGATCGTGCAACCGGATCGGCGGCACGTCCTGCTCAGCGATCAACCGCTGGAATTGATGCGTCAGCCACCCCGGCGACACCGGCTCACCGTTGAGATTGGTGAACACATAACCGCTGTCGCAGTACCCCTCGCCGAACGCCTCCTGCTCGGCCCGCTGCTGGCTCCGGTGCACCCGCAAAGCTGCCACGGTGGTGCGGTCCAGTGCGATCACCCGGTTGCTGTGCGGCGTCTTGGGCGCGCACGCGGTCAGCCGGCCGTTCCTGCGCTGCACCTGCCGGCAGATCACCGCGGTTCCTGC